>JAOUEB010000337.1 GCA_029858925.1 Nitrospira sp. | reverse complement strand
CTTGAGAACAAAGGTGTGACCAGGACCATCGATGCCAGGCCCAGCGACGCCATCGCGTTGGCCCTCCGCTGCCACGCCCCGATTTATGCCACGCCGGATGTCTGGAGACGACGCACCGGCCAAAACCTGGACGCATGGCTGAACAAACTCGAGACCAAGAATATCGGAGCGCAGGAAGTTTAGTATCCATCAAGTCAGTTCATTCTTAGGAGAAGTGGAGACCGTGCCATGACATATCTTGAAAAACCAGCCAACGTGAAAGAAACCTGGCATCTGGTAGACGCCGAAGGAAAAACCTTGGGCCGCCTCGCCGCTCGTGTGGCCGGCGTTCTGAGAGGGAAACATCGCCCGACCTTTACCCCAAACGTTGACCTGGGCGATCATGTGGTCATCGTCAATGCCGAGAAGATTCACTTGAGCGGCAATAAGATGAAAGACAAGCTCTACCGGCACCATTCGGGGTACCCGGGCGGTCTCAAAACGGCCAGCGCCGAGCACCTGTTTCGGAAAGATCCCACCGAGCTGCTGGTTCGGGCGATCGAGGGCATGCTCCCCAAGAATCCGCTCGGCAACGGCATGGCAAAGAAACTTCGTGTCTATACCGGCCCGAACCATCCGCATCACGCGCAACGGCCGGAACCGATTACCCTGTAAGCACAGAATTAGATAGAAGGAGGCGAGTCGCATGGCAGTGGCAACACAGTACGCAACGGGTCGGAGAAAGTGCGCAGTCGCAAGAGCCTGGGTCACCGGCACTGCCGGTGAGATTACGGTCAATGAAAAGCCGTTGGAGAAGGCCTTCCCGCGCCTCACCCTCAGGCAAATCATCCAGTTGCCTCTTGAAATGGCCGGGCTCATGGGGAAGTATTCGATCAACGCCACCGTGTATGGCGGCGGGCCGGCGGGACAAGCCGGCGCACTGCGCCATGCGATTGCCAGGGCTCTTGTCGCAATGACCCCGGCCACGCGGCCTCCGCTGAAAAAAGAGGGATTGCTCACGAGAGACTCGCGCGTGAAAGAACGAAAGAAATACGGACAAAAGGGCGCCCGCAAGCGCTTCCAGTACTCCAAGCGCTAAGCGTTCAGAGGAGCCACGAGTCAGAAAAGGGAAGGCTTCTCGCCTTCCCTTTTTTGTGTCCGACGTCAATCGCTATCCTTCCAGTCAGACAGGTTTCGCGTTATGAGCAAGAAGTTTCGAGTGGCCATCGCAGGCGCCAGTGGATACGCGGGCGCAGAACTCGTCCGGCTTGCCGCCGCACATCCCTATTATGAAATCACGGCGGTCACGTCCGAGAAATCTGCCGGCCAGCCGGTCTCAGCCGTATTCCCCAGCCTCACCGGTATCGTGGAACACCGCTTTGAGGCGCTGGCTCCGGAAGACTTGGCCGAACGGGCGGATGCGGTATTCCTGGCCCTTCCCCACACGAAGTCACAGGACCCGGTCGCGCTGTGCATGCAAGCGGGCAAGCTGGTCGTCGATCTCAGCGCCGACTATCGCCTCAAGGACGTTGCCGCATATGAGCAGTGGTATCAGTCTCCGCACGCACACCCGCACCTGCTAGAGCAGGCCGTTTATGGCTTGCCGGAACTCCATCGGGAGGCCATCGCCAACGCGAAGCTCGTCGCCTCGCCGGGCTGTTATCCGACCGCCGCGATCTTGCAGTTGGCGCCCCTCCTCGCGCATAAGTTGGTGCAGCCGGACTTGATCGTGATCGATGCAAAGTCCGGCATCTCCGGGGCCGGACGCAGTCCCGCCCTGCCCTACCATTTCCCGGAAGCCCATGAATCGCTGGAGCCGTACAAGATCGGCAAGCATCGGCACATTCCGGAAATCGAACAAGAGTTGTCCGGCGTCATGAAAAAGACCGGAGCAGTGACGATCACCTTCACGCCGCATCTGGTGCCGATGAATCGGGGGATACTCAGCACGGCCTACTCCAGACTGGTGCACGACGTGCCGCTCGCGGAGCTGCGGCGCCTCTATAAAGAGTTTTACAAGGGCGAGCGGTTCGTCCGGCTCTATGAAGACATCGTCCCGAATCCACGCTACATCAAAGGCTCTAATTATTGTGATGTGGGCGTCTACACCGATCCGCGAGCCGGATGGGTGGTGACAGTGGCCGCCGTCGATAATCTCGTCAAAGGCGCCGCCGGCCAGGCCATTCAGGCCATGAATCTGATGATGGGCATTCCCGAAGAGAGCGGGCTCACCCAGCCCGGCAGCTATCCATGATGGTCCGACAACGACAATCGATTCGTACACCACACCGTCCAGACCACATCTCGTGAAGACAAACCAGACCACCGGTGTGACCGCGCCCTTGGGTTTTGAAGCAGCCGGCATCCATTGCGGGATCAAGAAGCCCGGCATTCTCGATCTGGCGCTTGTCGCCTCGACCGTCAGCGGGCCGATCGCCGGGGTCTTCACCAAAAACCGGGTTGCCGCCGCGCCGGTGATTCTCGATCGCCTGCACCTCCGGCGGAGGCAGGGCCGCGCCATTGTCGTCAACAGCGGGAACGCCAATGCCTGCACAGGCGCGGACGGGCTCGCCGCCGCACAGGCCATGGCCTCGGCCGTCGCGCAAGGTCTTGCCATTCCGGTGCATCACGTCTTTGTCGGATCGACCGGCGTCATCGGCCGACGGTTGCCCATCGACCGCATCAAGGCGGGCATCCCTGCCTTGCTGGCGCAACTCAGCAGCCGAGGCGGGCCCCAGGCCGCCCAAGCCATCCTCACCACCGATCTGCGTCCCAAGACCGTCGTCGTTCGAGGCAAGATCGGCGGCAAAGTCGTGACGGTCGGCGGCATGGCCAAAGGCTCCGGCATGATCCATCCCAACATGGCCACGATGCTGGCCTATCTGACCACCGATGCTGCGATTGCCCCTGCGGCGCTTCAGCACGCGCT
>JAOUEB010000336.1 GCA_029858925.1 Nitrospira sp. | reverse complement strand
TTAAAACAGGCGTCAATATGACGAAGAAACGCGCGCTGGTCACAGGAGGGAGCGGGGTCATAGGCTCGGCCATTGCCGAACGGCTGGTGGCCGATGGACATGCCGTCATCCTGCATGCGCACCGGCGTAGTGAATCGGTGCAGCAGATGGCCGAGAAGATCAAGGTTCATGGGGGGACTGCATCGAGTGTATCCTTCGACATCACCGACGCGGCTGCCACGCTCCGATCGCTCGAATCGCTGTTGCAGGACGGGCCGATTCAAATCGTTGTCAACAATGCCGGCCTGCACGACGATGCGCCTATGGCCGGAATGACCGGCGAACAATGGAGCAGGGTGATCGATCTCTCGCTCAACGGGTTTTTCAACGTGACGCAGCCGCTGTTGCTACCGATGATCGGCACGCGCTGGGGTCGGATCGTCTCTATCTCATCGTTGGCTGGCGTGATCGGCAATCGCGGCCAGACGAACTATGCCGCGGCCAAGGCCGGGCTGCACGGAGCGAGCAAGTCGCTGGCGATCGAATTGGCGTCGCGTGGCATCACGGTCAATGTGGTGGCGCCTGGTTTGATCGAATCGACGTCCACGAGAAACGCGTTCAAGCCGGAACAGATCGAAGCCATGGTGCCGATGAAGCGTGTGGGCGCCCCGGAAGAAGTGGCCGCGCTCGTCTCGTTTCTAGTTTCAGAGCAGGCCGGATATATCACGGGGCAGGTCATCGGCGTGAATGGAGGCATGGCTTAGGACAAAAGTGCTGAGTTGAGAGTGCTGAGTGCTGAGGTGGATTCAGAGATCAGGACGTTGAGCTTAGCATTCAGAACTTAGAGGGGGGCAGGTGTCCAATTATTGGGTGGTGATTCCGTCCTACAACGAGGCTGCGACCGTCCGTGAGGTGGCCGCGCGTACGCGCCGGCAATGTTCGAACGTGATCGTGGTGGACGACGGGTCCGCCGATGGGACGATGCAGGCGTTGGCCGGTCTGGATGTGACGGTGTTACGGAATGAGAAGAACCTCGGCAAGGCCGGCAGTCTCATGCGCGGGTTCGAGCACGCGTTGGCCCATGGAGCGGCCGGTGTCGTCACTTTGGATGCGGATGGCCAGCATGCGGCGGAAGAGATCCCTACGTTCCTGGAACAGGCTGCGGAGCACCCTACGGCATTCATCATCGGCGCGCGTCGGCGCGATCAACGGCGGACTTCGTTCTGGCGCTATGCCGCCAACCAGATCGCCGATTTCTGGATCAGCTGGGCGGCCGGGGCGCAAATCGAAGACAGTCAGTCTGGATTTCGGCTGTACCCCGCACAGCTACTCCAAACAGTGACGATTCCGCATGGCCATCGGGAAAGTTTCGTCTATGAGAGCGAGGTTCTGATCGAAGCAGCCAGGCGTGGGTTCGATTTCAAGAATATCAATGTCAGCGTCAAGCCGCGATCAGGGCCGAGTCCAAGTCATTTCCGCCCGCTGCTGGATATTGCCAGGATTGTCAGGATGGTGGCGTGGAAACTAGTCAGTCGAGGGCTGTATCGAATCAGTTTCAAGCGGATGGAATCTGCGAGCCCCACCCATCACTATACCCGTCAAGAACTGCCGGGACGTATGCACAAATGATCGATGGGCGGCCGGGTGGGCGTGGGATCAGTCAGCCCTCTCTCCCCTCCCGGATAGCGCGGCAGGGGAGAGGGCAAGATTACATGTCTGCCGCGGTCAGCCTGGTGCGAATGGCTCCGTCGAGGCGCTGGATCCAGGAGGCGTAGTTCTCGTGGATTGTTTGTGTCGCGGCATCGTACTTTAGATTCTTGCTGTCTTTGTAGTGGATGCTATAGTGCTTCGTGGTAAAGGTGATCGACACCACGGCCTGATGGCTCCGGAGGTTCAACGTGGCGATGATTTCGCCGGGCTTGGCGACTGACATTTGCCAACCTAACCCCACGCCCGCGGTCACAATGGCTTTTTGCATCTGCTCCAGACTCGGTGTTCTTCCGCTGGCAGTGGTAGCCGGAGCATCCTTCACGTTGTAGATCGGTCCGCCGCCTCGGCAGCCCATCACAGCCATGACTAGAACACAGAGGACCAACGCAATTGGGCGCATTCCATTCATAAAAGAGCCTCCTTCCTGTCAAATACGATCGGAGTGATAGCCGGCTACTTCCGGCATGACCGCTTGTTGTACGTGGATGTATCGGGGCGAACTATCCCACATCGGAACAGGAGCATACCCCAAATCCAGAACCGAATCGATCAGGGAGTCTACGAGGGAGAGATTCGCCGGTCGCATGCCCCATCGATTCCATTTCGACATCGTTCGAGGGAACACCTGATCCTTGGCGCGAATGAATTCGGAGGGATGGCAATAGAACACCAGATGTTGCGAACGGCGGCCGACCCAATCGATCATGCGTTTCAGGGTCGGTAATCCCAGCACGCGCAAGGTGGCGAGGTTAATCGGAAAGAGGCAGGCTGAGGGAGGAATCTCAAGAATGCTGCTCTTGCCTGGGCGATGCAACCCTTGCCAGGATGGGTAGTAGGGTTCCAGGGGAGCCCCAAAATATTCCGTATAGTGCACACGCCCGAATCCCATGTCAAAGCGCCTGGCCGGGACCGATGAGTCGTAGCGATAGCCTTCATCCTCAAGCGCCCGCAAGGTCGCTTCTCCGACACGGAGATTCGGCGCCCTGAAAATAACCGGGCGCACCCCTGAGGCCTGCTCTACGGCATCAGTCGCCAGGCTGATCCATTCCCGTTGTTGCTCGTAGCCGGCCACGCGAAAGTCTTCGTCATGTTCCAGCCCACCATGGGCCCACCCGTGCGTCCCCAACTGGTGCCCTCGGCGGTGGCACTCCAGGACTAAGTCCGGATAACTTTCGGCGAACCGTCCGGCGAAGAAGATCGTTCCCTTTACCAGGTACTGGTC
>JAOUEB010000334.1 GCA_029858925.1 Nitrospira sp. | reverse complement strand
CACCATGGCGTTGTATTTCTTTGCCACGGTGTCATTTCTTACCTATTTGTTGCGGCGTTCCGACGCGTTGTCGAACGTCTCGTTGTGGATTACAGCCGCCGGATTTCTGTTTCACACCGCTGCATTGGCGGCCAGGATGGCGGCCACATCCTCATCGACGACGCCTGGTTTCTACGAGGCGCTTTCATTTTTCTCATGGATGATCATTCTGGTGTTTCTGGTCGTCGAGTTTCGCCATCGGATTCATGTGCTCGGTTCCTTCATGGTCCCGCTGGCGCTGGTGTCGTTGGTGTCAGCCGCCGCGCTTCCTGAGACAGTACCCACGCTCAAGCCTGTATTCAAGACCCTCTGGGTCCATGTCACGCTCAGCATGCTGGGCACCGTGGGGTTTGCCGTCGCGTTCGTGGCCGGTGTGATGTACCTGATTCAAGACCGCCTGCTCAAGTCGAAACGATTCAACGTGCTCTACAGCAAGCTGCCGGCGCTCGATTTTCTGGACCATCTCAATCAGCAATCCATCATCTTGGGTTTTCCGCTGCTGACACTGGGGATCGTGACCGGAGCGATCTCCGCCGAGTTCGAGCGCGGATCGTATGTGAGCTGGAATCCAGAACAGACGGGGGCGTTGGTGACCTGGCTGTTTTATTTTTTCGTGTTGCTGGGGCGATTGACGGTGGGGTGGCGGGCGAAGCGGGCCGCCTATTTGACGGTGGTGGGATTTGCTTGCGTCATTTTGACATTGGTGGGAGTGGTGCTCAAAAGCCACGGAGTCCTGTCCTGATATGCACGTGATCGTTGTGGGACTCAGCCATAAGACGGCGCCGGTCGAGATTCGCGAGAAACTGGCCGTTCCTGAAAGCCGTTTGGGCGAGGCCTTAGGCCGGCTCTGTTCCTATTCTGGCGTCAAGGAAAGCGTGCTGCTGTCGACCTGCAATCGAGTCGAAGTCTATTCAGTCGTCGACGACGTCGATGTCGGGTATGGACGCATTCAAGAATTTTTCGCCGATACGCATCTGTCGTTGTCGTCCGAGCAGCTGACGCCGCATCTGTACTGGCATGCCGGGGATCGGGCCATCGCCCACCTGTTCAGAGTGGCGGCAAGTCTGGATTCGATGATTATCGGCGAATCCCAGATTCTGGGGCAGATCAAGAATGCGTTCGAAGTTGCGCTGGCGCATAAGACCACCGGCGTCATCATGAACAAGGTCGTGAAGAAAGCCATTTCGGTGGCCAAGCGGGTGCGAACCGAGACGAAAATTTCCGAGATGGCGGTATCGGTCAGTTATGCGGCGGTCGAGTTGGCCAAGAAGATCTTCTCAAATCTCGATGAGAAGACCGTATTGTTGGTCGGCGCCGGTGAAATGGCGAAACTGGCGGCGCGGCATTTGATCGCGCAGGGCGTCCACCAGGTGCGGATTACCACGAGGACGCCGCAGCATGCCATCGATCTGGCGGACAAATTCGGCGGAACGCCGGTTCCGTTTGACCAGTTCAAGGACGAGATGGCGGGGGCGGACATCGTGCTGGTATCTACAGGCGCCGCGCATTACCTGATCGGCGCGGAAGACGTGCAGCGGGCGGTGGACAAGCGCGGGAACCGCCCGATGTTTTTGATCGATATCTCCGTCCCGCGGAACATTGATCCGGCTGTTCGGCATGTCGATAACGCGTTTCTGTTCGATATCGACGATCTGAAGCAACGGGTCGAGAACAATCGCGCGGAGCGGCTGCAGGAAGCGGAAAAGGCCGAGCGAATGGTCGTGGAAGAAGTCGGCGCCATGCTTGAGTGGATGAAAGCGCTGGAGGTGACTCCCACGATCGTGGCTCTGCGGAGCCGAGTCGATGAAATCAAACAGGCGGAACTTGAAAAAGCGTTGAGCCGCCTGGGTCATCTCTCTCAACAGGACCGAGAGCTGGTTGAAGGCATGGCGTCCTCGATCGTGAATAAGTTGATCCATCGCACGATGGTGACACTCAAGACCGAGGTCAACTCGTCAAACGGGCCCGCATTCGTCGAAGCGGCCCGCCGGTTTTTCCATCTCGACCGGTCGTCGACACAGGGCCCGGAGGGGGAAGGCCGTGAGGACCGGTCACGGTGTCTCTCACCAGGTCCTGTTGAATCGGAACATGAGGAGCCGGAGCCGTCTGTTCGCAAGCGAGCCGGCTGATCTGTCATCGGCGTGAGAACGGGAAGGATGTGCGTGTGTCTATACCCAATGGTCGACGCCCGAATCTGATTTTGGGAACGAGGGCGAGCAAACTGGCGCTGCAGCAAAGTGAATGGTTTCAGTCGCGCATTCATGCCGTCGCGCCCGACGTGCGTGTGGCGCTCCGCAAGATTCAAACGTCCGGCGACAAGATTGTCGATGTGCCGTTGGCCAAGATCGGGGGAAAGGGCCTCTTTGTCAAAGAAATCGAAGAAGCGTTGCTCGCGGGCGAGATCGATCTGGCCGTCCACAGCATGAAAGATGTCCCGGCGCAATTGCCCGACGGGCTGGACATTCTCTGTGTGCCTGCCCGCGAGGATGCGCGCGATGCCTTGATCAGCCGAGACGGACGCTCATTCAAAGATCTCCCGCAAGGGGCAAGGGTCGGCACGGCGAGTCTGCGCCGGCAGGCGCAGCTCCTGAACGCCAGGCCGGATCTCCGGATCGAGATGTTGCGCGGAAATTTGGACACGCGGCTGAGAAAGCTTAAGGAAGGACAGTTCGACGCCATCGTGCTGGCCGCGGCCGGATTGCATCGGTTGGCCTGGGCACAGGAGATTACCGAGTATCTGGATCCCGTTCTCAGTTTGCCGGCGATCGGACAAGGAGCGTTGGGCATCGAGGGGCGCAGCGACGACCAGTTTGTGCGCTCCGTTTTGGAACTCCTCAACGATCGCACCACTGCGACGGCCGTCACGGCGGAACGGGCCTTCCTCGCTCGGCTGGAGGGCGGCTG
>JAOUEB010000335.1 GCA_029858925.1 Nitrospira sp. | reverse complement strand
ATGAAGGAAGCCCGGCAGTTCTTGCCGTTGCTGAAGATCATCGCGATATCCGGCGGAGGGATCGGGCTGACGCCGGAATTCTATCTGGACGCTGCGCAACAGCTGGGAGCCGCCGGCGTGCTCGCAAAACCGTTTTCACGCGAGAACCTGCTCAAGGTTGTGCGCGAGACGCTTGGGTAATGCAACCGGCTGAAGGCCGTGTTAAAGGAAACGTCAGCGGATTTAACCGGTGAGTGTTATTCAGCAATAGGGATATGCGCTTGACGCAACCTGCCGCTAGCGCGCCTGCTTGGATTTTTCGATCTTGGCCCAGGCGTCTTTGAGGGACACGGTGCGGTTGAAGACGAGGGCCTGTCCGGATGAATCGGGGTCTACGCAGAAGTATCCCTGCCGTTCGAACTGGAAGCGCGTTCCGGGCTGGGCCGCGCGGAGACTCGGCTCGACCAAGCAGCCGGTGAGGCGTTCGAGAGATTGGGGGTTGATGTGGTCAATCCAGTTCTGCCCGTCCTGGATGCGCGCCGGGTCTGTGGCCAGCAGCGGATGGTAGAGGCGAACTTCTGCTTCCACCGCGTGAGACGCGGAGACCCAATGCACCGTGGCCTTTACTTTTCGCTGTTCTTGAGAGGACCCGCTCTTGGTGTCCGGATCGTAGGTGCAGCGCAGTTCGGTGATCGCGCCGGTCCGCGGATCTTTCGTCGTACCCACACATTTGATGATATAGCCGTAGCGCAGCCGGACTTCACGGTTCGGAGCGAGGCGGAAGAACTGTTTGGGAGGATCCTCCCGGAAATCGTCCTGCTCGATGAACAGGGTCTTTGAAAATGGGACTTGTCTAGTTCCCGCCGAGGGGTCTTCAGGATTGTTCACAGCGGTGAGTTCCTCGACCATATGTTCCGGATAGTTCTCGATCACGACCTTCAGCGGTTTGAGGACAGCCATCACGCGCGCGGACCGTTTATTTAAATCTTCACGGATAAAATGCTCAAGCAGTTGCATCTCGATGACGGCATCCCGCTTGGCGACCCCGATGTGATCGCAAAAGGCGCGGATTGCCTCCGGGGTGACGCCTCGGCGGCGAAGCCCTTTGATCGTCGGGAGGCGCGGATCATCCCAGCCGGTTACCAACTTCTTTCCCACCAGTTCGAGCAGCTTCCGTTTGCTCATCACGGTGAAGGTGAGATTGAGGCGGGCGAACTCGATCTGTTGCGGGCGATGCGGGGCGTCTGCTTCCCGTACCACCCAATCGTACAAAGGACGGTGGTCTTCAAATTCCAATGTGCAGATCGAATGGGTTACTCCTTCGATGGCGTCGGAGAGCGGATGGGCAAAGTCATAGGAGGGATAGATGTACCATGCCGTGCCGGTTCTATAGTGGGACGCATGCCGGATTCGATAGAGCACCGGGTCCCGGAGGTTGATGTTGGGAGACGCCATATCGATTTTGGCCCGTAGGACGTGCGCGCCGTCGGGAAACTCCCCGGCCCGCATGCGGCCGAATAGGTCGAGGTTTTCCGAAATGGGGCGGGATCGGAAGGGGCTGTCGCGGCCTGGTTGAGTCAGCGTGCCTCGATATTCGCGCATCTGGTCGGCCGTGAGGCTATCGACGTAGGCGTTGCCTTTCTTGATCAAGGTGAGGGCGAAGCCGTAGAGCTGCTCAAAATAGTCCGATGCATAGAACATCTTTCCATGCCAGTCGAATCCCAGCCAATGCACATCGTCCTGGATCGCTTGAACGTATTCGGGATCTTCGGTAGTCGGGTTGGTGTCATCAAACCGCAAATGACAAATGCCCCCGGGATTGTCGTCGGCGATGCCAAAGTTGAGGCAGATGGATTTGGCGTGGCCGATATGGAGATATCCATTGGGTTCCGGGGGAAATCGTGTGACGACTCGGCCGCCATGTTTGCCTGCGGTACGATCTGCGGTCACAAGGTCACGAATAAAATCTGAAGGGCCTGAAGGCGCAGGTGTCGTCATGAGGTTCCGTCTTCGGTCAGGGCATCGTGCCGATGTGTGCCGTCCATGTTGTGGGCAGTTCTACCACAGAGAGGCCGGGGGGAGAAATGGGTTAGCCCGACGGCTCCGCCGTTTGCCGGTCGGACAGCTGTATCACATGGAAGTCTTTTTGGGCGATGAGGTGGCCTTCCATTCTCAGCCGGAACTCATAGCGGCCGGGAGCGGGGAAGATCAACGAGGGAATGTTGATGCCGAAGTCTGAAATCTGCAGACGGTCGCCGATCACGATGTTGGGGAGGGTGGCGCGGCAGACCAATTGTTCGTTGTTGAGGTAGATCAGGTCGATGTCGAAGTAGTAGGCCCCTTCGGCGTCCGTCAGACAAAAATACAGCCCCATTTGCTGATGCTGGAACGGAAAGACGACTGCTTGGAGATGCGTGAAAATGCCGATCAGGCTTTTCTTTTTCGTCAGGCTGTCTTCAATGACCTGGTCGCAGACGAGGAAGGCTTGCACGCTCGGTTTTAGGATGTCCGTCATGGCCGTATTCTATAAAAGACAGAGCCAATCGCAAAACGGTTCTCGCTTTTCAGTGTGGAATCCGGCGGGAGCGCGTTCAACCCAGGATGACGGTTCCGCCTCGGCTCTCCACGACGTCGCCGAAGAGCGTCTTGCCGGAACCGATCCGGCAGTAGTGAGGGGTGATATCCACCAAGGCGCCTGTGTGTGAATGAAACCTTCCCGAGGTGATCTGAATCCTATTGTCTGATACGATCCGCGCTTCAAGCGCAATCTCGCCGGATTGCCGGTCGGATACACGGACCCATGGAGCATCGGACGGCATGCCGGTGGTGGCTCGATGGACCTCGACGGCGAATTGCGCCGCTTGGTTAATCACCAATGCATTCCGGCGGACATGCGCGATCTGAGCTCCGCGCGCGGCATAGAGATCGACCGTCACGAGAAGCAGCCCTTGTTCCGGTCTGGGC
>JAOUEB010000332.1 GCA_029858925.1 Nitrospira sp. | reverse complement strand
GACCAAACCGGAGGCGAGCCCGGCGGCCTGCTGTGCTACAACGTGCTGTTCATGACACGACGGGTGCTGTTTCTCTGATGGTGCGGGACCAGGTCAAAGCACGTCTCGACGCGTTCATCACGGCTCCGTGATGATGCGCCCGCTTGGCTGTTCTTCCCCCTCACCCCATTCCGCTACAATCTGCGCCATTTCTTCGAGCCGCTGGGCGGCGCGGCCGAATACCGTGTCGAGCGGATATAACCCGTCGAGGCCCCGTTCACCCGCTGCGACGCCCGTGAGCAATTCCACCGCTTCTTCAACCGTGTTCACGGCATAGACAGAAAAATGTCCCGACTCGACGGCTTCCACCACCTCGCGGCGCAGGGCGAGATGCTTCGTATTGCGGGCGGGAATGATCACGCCTTGCTTGCCGGTCAGGCCCTTGCGGGAACAGGACTCGAAGAATCCCTCGATTTTTTCGTTCACGCCCCCGATCGGCTGTACTTCCCCCAATTGATTGATGGAACCGGTGACGGCCAGCCATTGATGGATCGGCAGATCGGCCAGGCTGGACAGAATCGCGACCAGTTCGGCCACGGCCGCGCTGTCTCCTTCCACTTCGGAATAGGTCTGCTCGAAGGTCAATGACGCGGTCATCGCAAAGGGGTGGGACCCGGCGAATTTTCCGGCGAGATACCCGGCCAAGGTGAGGACCCCCTTGCTATGCACCATGCCGGCCAGTTCCGCCTCACGTTGAATGTCGATCACGCCCTTGGTGCCGACATAGGTGCGGGCCGTAATGCGGGTGGGGCGCCCGAACGAGTAATCGCCGAGCTGATGGACGGAAAGTCCGTTGATCTGACCCACGGCATCACCGTCAAGATCGACCATCAGCGTGCCTTCTTTGATTTCATCCTGGATCCAGTGTTCGGCTAAATTGGAACGATGGCGCTTATGGGTGACAGCGGCATCGACGTCCGATCGGGTTACAAAGGCGCGGCCTTCTTTCTTGGCCCAATAACCGGCTTCGCGGATGAGATCACTCACCAGGCTGAACCGCAGCGACAGCCGGTCATGCCGATCGGCAAACCGGAATCCTTGGCGGATGATTTCGGCCACTGCGTCGGCGCCGAAATGCGGAAGCCCTTCCTCGCGGCACAGCTTGGCGATGAACCGGGCATATTGGCGGTCCTGGCGCTCGCTTCGGACCACTTCCGTGTCGAAGTCCGCCTTCACCTTGAACAGCTTGCCGAAGTCTTCTTCGTAGGCTTGCAGCAGATGGTAAATGATGGGCGGGCCGACCATGATGATTTTTACGCTCACCGGGATGGGCTCCGGCCTCAATCCGGCGGTCGAGAATCCGTAGAATTCGCCGGGGTCCTCGATTTTGACCTCTCCTGTCTTGATCACACGTTTCAAGGCATCCCACGAAAAGGGCTGGCGCAGCATGTCGAGGGCGTTTACGATCAAGTACCCGCCGTTGGCTTGCAAGACGGCACCCGCCCGAATCTCGGTGAAGTCGGTGTACATGACGCCCATATGCGCCCGCCGTTCGATCTTGCCGATCAGGTTTGTATAGGTCGGGTGGGATTCGTCGACCACCGGAGCGCCATCCGTTGGGTCGCGCTCCACGATGAGATTGACGAGAAAGCGCGTCAGGTCAGGCCGGCGCATCTCAAGGCCAGGAATGGCGATGGTCGGCCCTTCGCGCGGCAGAAAGTCTTTGTAGTGGTGGATGATATTGTCCCGCACACGTTCCAAGAAGGCGGACACCGCCGGTAAATCAGGATAGGTCCGCCGAAGCGTTTCATAGCGGCCCTCCAACAGGCTGGCGACCACTTGGCGGTCGAGATTGCGGAGTTCTTGCTCCGCTTCCTTTTCCAGTCCGTGGATGCGCACATGGAACTCGCGGATTTCACCTTCCAGGACCTTACGCCGTTCGGTCAAGTCCTGCTGGTCCTGATCGGTCATGGCTTCAATTTCTGCTTCCGTCATGGCATGGCCGGCTTTCAACGGGACCAATCCGAAACCTGCCGGCGTTTCTTCAAACCCGAATCCTCGGACGCGGCTCAATTCCGTAAGATCATGGAACAGAGATTTTTTCTTGCCCTCCGTGTCGTCGCGCAGCTTGGCTTTGGCGTCGAGGTATTTCTTGCTTTCGAAGGCGCCTGGGATGTCGCGTCGCAAACTCTCGATGAAGGAGGCCATCTCACGCTTGAAGGCGCAACCTTGTCCGGCTGGAAACGACAAGCCCAGCGGGCGGGAGGCATCCTGAAAGTTGTTGACGTAACACCAATCGGAGGGGGCGGGAGCCGCCTGCGCCAGCCGCCTGACCATTTGGCGAACGAGCGTGCCTTTTCCTGTGCCGACCGGGCCGGAGACGTAGAGATTGAACCCCGGGCTCTTCATGCCCAAGCCGAACTCCAGCGCCTCCACCGCCCGCTCTTGCCCGATGATTTCGGCGAGGGGCTCCAGCTCGCTCGTATCCTCGAAGCCGAGTTGCCCGGGGTCGATCATCGGAGCCAGCATCGAGACGGGGATTTTGAATTTCTCCGTGGCCATCTACAGCGCCTTCGATGCCATGGGAGGCGGAAGTGACACGACGGTGGCCTGAGGACCTTTCTTCCCATCTTCAAGGCCGAAGACGACTTCCGTGCCGTCATCGAGTCCCTCGAACGTGAGGCCCTGAAGTGCGTTCGCATGGAAATACACTTCCCCTCCACCCTCTCTCAGAATGAACCCGTACCGTTCCTTGGGAAAGAGCTTGCAGACTACACCCCGATGGGGCGGGACGGGGGGCAAGCGCACTTCGGTCTTCGCGCGTTTTTCCCGATATTTGCGGAGTTCGATGCCGACGGCATCAAAAGCGGCCCGGATGGCTTCTTCGAAGGTCTTGTCTTCCTTCCTTGACGTCAGAGTCTGGCGTCCCGGCAGCGTGACCAGGACCAGCGCCTCCGCGACGTTATCAAGC
>JAOUEB010000333.1 GCA_029858925.1 Nitrospira sp. | reverse complement strand
TTCAAGATTCGCGGTCAGAGTAATCGTATCCCCTTCCGCCGTTGTGACGCTGAGCCGGCTTGAGAGATCGTTTGAAACCTCGGCTCCGCTGAGTTGTGTATTCAGTCGCTGGGTCTCCGCTCCATCAATCGGTGGAAGGTGAAACAACTGTTTGGGATCAATGTGCCTCAGGGCTTGGACCGTCACAGGGATTCGCCTCAATGAATGACAGGAAACAGAAATGCGGACTCTTACTTTATAGGTGTTCTATCCGCCCGCAACCAGCCAAACTTTACAAAACCTGTGCTATAGTTGGTCCACTTATACGAGCCCACTCCCCTTCCATAAGGAGGCAATCTCATGAAAACCCATTCACTCTGGTTTCTGGCCTTGGCAGCTCTGGCTTTGCTTCAATCGACCGGCTGCACGATCAAGGGAACCGTGAAACAAATCACCGATACGACGTCCAATATTACAGGCACCACCTCCGGAGCAGCCTGGTGGAATGAAGACGGCCAGATTACGCCGGGCTTCAAGGCCACCGCGTTCGCCACCATCAATCACAACAATCTGCAGCAAGACATTGCCGCGGGGCGGGGTGAGTACCTGACCTCGATGAGCGCGTTGTTGGGTGTGCCTGAGGATCGTCGGTCAGCCTTCTTTGCTGCAGCGCAAGCAAGATACGCTCAGACAGCAGGGCAGCAGCTTGAGACATTGCTCCCGTTCCTCCAGAATACTGCGCTCGTTTCTCTGCGAGGACAGTGAGAATCTATCGGACGCGATGCCATGCCTGAACAGTCAGCTGACACAACCTTGACGTTCAAAAAACTCTTTCATCCGACGGACTTCTCCGCGGACAGCCAGACTGCGTTGATCCACGCTTTGAAGCTGGCGCTTGTGACAAAGGCCGATCTGTCGATGATGCACATCGATTCAGAGTCGGCACGGGAAAATTTCGAGGATTTTCCTCGTCTCAGTCCAATCCTTGAACGCTGGAATCTCCTCCCACCCAACAGCGCCGAAGACCACGTGTCCCGATTGGGACTTTCCGTCACGAAATCACGCGCCGCGGCGAAGAATCCGACTGAAGCGCTTCTCCGTCACCTGGATAGCCATCCTGCCGATCTCCTCGTCATGGCCACGCATCAGCATGACGGCCTCGATCGGTGGCAGCATCAAACCGTCGCGGAACCTGTTGCTCGTGGAAGCCACACACCCACCCTCTTCGTGCCGACGCATGTCGAGGGGTTCGTGTCCGCGGAAACGGGCGAGCCGAAGCTGCGTCGGGTGCTGATTCCAGTCAGCGAGAAACCTCATCCTCAACTAGCCGTCGATATCACGGACCAACTCGCTCGGACGCTGGGCTGTGAGAGATTGAGCAGCACCCTGATCCATGTCGGGAGCGATGCGATGCTCCGCTCGCTCAACTACCCCTCGCGCGAGGGAATAGTCTGGCGGACCATGATCTGCCATGGCAATATCGTTGACATGATCCTGGGGATGGGAGCGGATTTCGATGTCGACTTGATCGTGATGATGACCGAAGGACATCAATCGCTGCTCGATATGATGCGTGGGAGCACAATGGAGCGTGTGTTGCGGGGGGCGCGCTGCCCGCTCCTGGCGATTCCGTCCCGCTAGTCCACGCTACCCACTCGCCCTTGCGAAATCGATTCCGCTTGGCTCAGCCACTCGACCGACAACCACCCGCGCTATCGTACCGTCCTTGCACACCAGAAAGTTCGTCGTCAGGGCTGGAATGCGGGGTCCCGGCAGAATGATGCCGGCAAGGTTGAGTGGATCGCAGGCCGAAATCTTGATCTCCTGAACAAGTCCCCCCCCACTCTTCCTCATCGCGCGCAAGGATTCAATCGCCTCGGGCAAGGCGAATTGTTCACCGACAAAGCCGGACACGAACCGTCCGCCTCGCACCTCGCCTGCCATCTCCATCCGCCGATACTGGACCAGCAGATCCCGCCATGACGGAATCAACGATTCACGAGCCAGCAGATCTCGAAATACTACACCGTAGCGACGCAATAATTGGCGAGCGATGCGCTCGCCCTGAAGTACTGAGTGCTGAGGACTGAGTGCTGAGTTTGTACCGACCAGCGAATGACGATTGACGGTTGACTCTCCCAGTGGTCGAAGGAGCGACCAGCGTCCGGCAGCGTGGCGTGGGCGGCGTGACCGCGCGCGTCCTTCCGCCCGGCGGCGATGTGGGTCGATCAGAGCGCGGAGATTATCAAACCCATCGGCCGTCACCAATCCGGCTGCCACGAGTTCCCACAGGCCTTCCTCCACTTCTGTTGGAAGGTGAGTGGTTGCTGCGATGAGATCAGAGAAAAAGCTCGCGCCTCGTTGCTGCAAGACTCGACGCACAGCCTGCGCAACGGAACTGAGCCGGGAATAGGGATCGGGTCCGGCCGACGTCTGGCTCTCATCCCGCACCGCCATCAACCACTCGCCCTCTTCACGCGGGAAGAGACTGATCGGCGCCACGCTCGTCGGCACGATGCGGCGGTCGCGTTCGCCGGTCGTGGGCTCTACAAACCGTGGATGGGGCGAGAGCCTCCCCCAACTCACCGCCCCGCTTAAGCAGAGCTTGTTCAACAACTCCGGTTCATACTTTGCCAGCCGCAGACGCAAGAGCTGCGGCTCCCAGACGGATGCAGCGGCTTCAAAGCCGGCCAGTTGCTTGATCATTGCCAAAAGCCCGGCTTCTCCATGCAGCCGAGAGCCGGGCGTGACATGCTGCCATTGTAATAAGAAACGCATGAACTCCGCCGCCGTGACCGGCTCGACTTCTTTGCGCAATTTACCGATGGTCAAGCGATGGATGCGGGCCAATAAACGGCGGTGACACCACTCTATCCCGTGAGGGGTAAGGCGTGATGGGTGAGGAGTTGGATGCGATGATGAATAGTCGATGGCATTCGGGCGTGAGGCGTGAGGCGTAAGGGGTCAGGAG
>JAOUEB010000331.1 GCA_029858925.1 Nitrospira sp. | reverse complement strand
CGAGGACGACGACATCGTCACTCGCCTCTGGGCTCGTAATCTCTCGACTATTTCGATCATCACGGCGGAAGAAATCGCGCAATCTTCAATCGATAGCGCCACCCAGGCCGACGCGGGTATGAGCTCATCGGATTCGACGCTTCGGGACTTGCTGGACCGCGCGCGCAATCACAAAGAGCGTGCAGGCGGAGGGACCGACGGCAGCGGGAGTGCGGGCGGCCAAAAGAAGCGGCTCCAATCAAACCTGGTCGGCTATGAAATCAGCGAGGAGGAGCTGGCCTCTTTGGCGGCAGAGATCGAAGTGGAGAGCGCCCAGGATGACCTCTTGTACATCATGGACATACTGACCGCCATCCTCGCTTCCGAGAAATCTCCCGACCTCCTCACGAAACTCTTCAGCATTTGGGGTGATATTCTCGACATTCTCTTCCGCCAAGGAAAATGGACGGTGTTGGAGCATGTCTTGAGCCTGCTCCATGAATCCGAGTCCATTCGTCCAGATCTGAGCGACGAACACAAGCAACAGGCCGTCTCGCTCCTCCATGGAATCGGACACGCAAACCGGGTAAAAGCCATCGAGACGTTCCTCAATCAGACTCCCGACTCGAATACAGAAGGGCTGTCCACAATCTTGTTGTCGATGCAGCCGGATGCCGTGCCCCTCTTGTGCTCCCTGCTCGCCAACTTGGAATCTCCGGCGCATCAGGCGATCGTTTCAGGCGCACTTGCCGTCCTGGCAAGAGACCAGCCCCAGCCGTTGCTCAAAGCACTGGCAGACCGTCGTCCGGCCTATGTCCGGAACCTGCTCGCGATTCTCATGAAGTGGAACGATCCCAAATTCGCCGAGCCGGTGGAAAAGCTGGTGCGGTATCCGGATGCGCAGGTCCGCAAGGAAGTCGTACGGGCAATCGGCCTCTTCCGTCAAAGCGGCAACGGCGTCAAGCTCATCTCATTCATGGCCGATGGAGAGGAAAGCGTGCGTATCGCAGCCTTGAAATTGCTCGTGTCAGGACAGTACACGGCTCCCTTTCCCAGTTGGTCGCCGATCGTTTCGGAGGATGAGTTCACGGAGCGCCCGATCAGCGAACGCCGGGCAGTCTTCCACGCTATCCGGGCAACCTCCGGCGATGAAGCGGTGCCGTATTGGGAAGGCCTCTTGACGGAATGGTCCTGGACTAATCGGAATAAAAAAGAAGAGATGGCCCTCCTGGCCGCCGAAGCCCTCGGCAAGCTGGCCACTCCGTCCGCCACGGCCGCGCTCGAACTGGGAGCGAAAAAGGGCGGCGCCGCCGTTCGTCAGGCCTGCACCCACGCGTTATCGCACGCCCAGCGGTTGCGACAGGGAAAAGCCTCTGCCGAGACTTTACAGTAGGGAGCATCTATCGTGAACGACCCTCATTCAAGCCAGACACCGACCGACCTCGACAAAACCCAGCCGATCCTGGCTCACGAAAAGTCATTCTCGAACAAGGTCGGACAGGGCTCCGAAGCCGACGATCTGCTTGCACAGCAGATGGTGATGTTGGGGTTTCAGCTCATTACTCAGCTGAATACGCTGATCAAAACCTCGAAAATCCACGGCCGCACCAATGCGGCCCTCGATAAGCCCGTCGACACCATGCTGACCCTCATTCAGACGCTGACGCACGAGAAACCGGTCACGATACGGATGCAGAACGACTTCCTGTTCTTAGGCGAGAGCCATCTCAAAGTGAGCGCCCAGCAGATGCTGGTCATCTCCAGCGTGATCGACACCATGAATCAGTGGAAGATCGGCGGATTGACCTTCTCCTCCTCGACATCCTCTCAAGACCTCCGAGAGTTTGCCTCGCTCTTTGTCAGCCTCGATCCTGCCGCCAAATCGATCGAGGACTTCCGGCAGGAACTGGCGAACCTCAACGTAGCCAGTATCAAGATCGAAGATCCGCGCGTGCTGACCGTGAACGACATCTCCACCACGGACCCAAAGGTGCTCCACAAAATGCGGTCAAAAACCGCCTATGGAAGCGCATCCGTCGAGGCCGGCCGTCTGACTGAGTCCGTCCGCGAGGGAGGGACCCTGAACTTCAAACAGGCCAAGCGCGCGATTCAAAACATCGTCGACCTCATGAAACATGACGAACCGGCCATGCTGGGCTTTACAACCCTGCGCTGCCATGACCAATACACGCAGAAACATTCCGTAAACGTCGCGCTCCTGTCGATCGCCTTAGCGAACCGGGCCGGCTACCCGAAAGTCGAGCTGGCCGATTTGGGGTTGGCGGCGCTGTTCCATGACATGGGAAAAGCGGCCATTCCACTGGAGGTATTGAACAAACCCGGAGAGTTTACGGAAGATGAATGGGCGGCGATGCGGAGTCACCCGACAGAAGGCGTCTTGAGTCTCGCCCAACTGCGCGGCATCGTCAACCTCCCATCGCGGATGGCTGCGGCATCCTTCGAGCACCATATGAATCTGGACTATTCGGGCTATCCCAAACTGAAGACCCCATGGAAACTGTCCTTGACCGGACGCATTCTCATGATTGCGGACTGTTACGACGCCATGACCTCGTCACGAGTCTACCGCCGCGAACCGATGTCGCCGGCGAAAGTTCTGAACATTATGTTTCAAAAGTCCGGGAAAAGCTTCGATGCGACGCTCCTCAAGCTCTTTGTCACCTGCGTGGGCATCGTCCCCATCGGCAGTGTGGTAGAGCTCACCAGCGATGAATTCGCAGTCGTCCTCAAACCGGCAGCTGAAACAGCGAACGGCGAGCGTCCGTTGGTCAAAGTCATTGCCGACGCTCAGGGGAATCCGGTCGACAATGGACCGGAGTTGGACTTGACTGAGAAAGATGACACCGGACAGTACCGCCATAGCATTATCCGGCTGATCGACAACACTGAGAACAAGTTCGATACTAGCCGCTACTTCGTCTAGCACAACCCTTCTGCGGCAATCATCCGTC
>JAOUEB010000330.1 GCA_029858925.1 Nitrospira sp. | reverse complement strand
ACCGATCGAATTGTTGTCGAAATGGGCGGTGCTCGTTGCATGCGCGCAGTGAAGGACGACTCAGCCGTCCCACTCTGCGGAGGAAGAAATGAGAAAAGTAGGGAGGCGGAAGGGCGAGCATTCCGGGTTCGCCGTAATGCGATGAAGTTCGATGCGATCCGGTTCCTTCGCCATTGGCTGTGCGCCTTACCGGACGAACTGACAGAACGGCGCCTAGCACCGTTACTGCTTCTGGATGGCAGCTAACGCTACTGTGAACCCTCCATGCTCATCCCTTCCGCTCGACTGGGGAAAATGGAGAAGGGAAGCGGGAGTGTTAAGGGCGGATCTTTCAAAGGTCGCTATGATGCGATGGGTCTCGACGGCAACAGAACCGGTACTCTTCGCCGCATTCGACTCTAAAACGCGATAAGAATCGCACGTCGTCGCACTGCGGCACCATAAGGCTGTCATCTGCCCGCGCCCGCTATGGCGAACTCCGAAAGCTCCATCCCTTCCGCCCCCGCGAAGAAGGAAAGGGTATGAGCGGCTGACGGCGCGGATGGCTCTCAGCCGCTTCTGATATCGAGCGTGGTAGTTGTTGCCATATGCTGTCAGCCATCAGCGAAACGCTCTTTTCCGAAGAGGAGGCTCATGCACACCATTCTGTTGCTGACCATCTCCAACATCTTCATGACCTTTGCCTGGTACGGACACCTCAAATACAAAGATTCGCCTTTGTGGATGGCGATTGTGACGAGTTGGGGGATCGCCTTCTTCGAATATTGTCTGCAAGTCCCGGCGAATCGGATCGGACACTATGAGTTTACGGCGGCCCAGTTGAAAACCATTCAAGAGGTCATTACGCTTGTCGTGTTTTGCGTCTTTTCGGTTCTGTATCTCAAAGAACCGCTCAAGTGGAATTATCTGGCCGGTTTTGGTCTCATGATCGGAGCCGTGTTCCTCATTTTCAAGGAATGGTAAAAAATGCCGCCCAAGAACAAAGAGACAGGAAAGTCGAAGGAGTCTGTTACTGCTGAAAGTTCGGCCGAAGATTTCGAAAAGCTCGGCGTGTTCTACCTTGGTCGCCCGTATGACATGGCGACCAAGCAGGCCAAACCGGGGTGGATGCTCTACGACTCGAAAGATCTCGTGACGCATGCGGTTTGCGTGGGCATGACCGGCAGCGGCAAGACGGGATTATGTCTCGCGCTCCTCGAAGAAGCGGCCATCGACGGGATTCCCGCGATCATCATTGATCCCAAGGGCGATCTTGGCAATCTCATGCTCACGTTTCCCGGGCTCAAGGGGGAGGACTTTCAACCCTGGATCAATGAAGACGATGCGCGCAAGAAAGGGCTCGCCCCCGCCGACTACGCCAAGGCGCAGGCCGAACTATGGGCTAAAGGCCTGGCTGGCTGGCAACAGGACGGCGCGCGGATTCAACGGCTGCGGGATGCAGCGGAGGTGGCGATCTACACGCCTGGCAGCAATGCTGGGTTGCCGGTGTCCATCCTCAAATCGTTCGCCGCTCCGGCTGCCGATGTACGGGAAGATACCGAGTTGCTGCGCGAGCGGATCAGCACGACGGTGACGAGCCTGCTCGGGCTGCTCGGGATCGAAGCCGATCCGATCCAGAGCCGCGAGCACATTCTGCTGTCCACGATTCTCGATCAGACTTGGAAGAAGGAAGAAGATCTTGATCTGGCCGGGTTGATCCATGCCATCCAATCGCCGCCGGTCTCAAAAATCGGCGTGCTGGAGATGGAGTCGTTTTTCCCCTCGAAAGACCGCTTCGCGCTGGCGATGAAACTGAACAACCTGCTCGCCGCGCCTGGTTTCCAGACATGGCTGGAAGGGGAAGCTCTGGACATCCAGTCGCTCCTCTATACGCCGACAGGAAAGCCACGGCACGCGATCTTTTCCATTGCCCATTTGAACGATGCCGAGCGCATGTTCTTCGTGACTCTCTTACTCAGTCAGATGGTCGGGTGGATGAGGGCGCAATCGGGCACGACCAGTTTGCGCGCGCTGCTCTACATGGACGAGATCTTCGGCTACTTTCCGCCCGTGGCCAATCCGCCCTCGAAGCTGCCGCTCCTGACACTCCTCAAACAGGCTCGCGCGTTTGGCTTGGGTGTCGTGCTTGCCACGCAAAATCCAGTGGATCTCGACTACAAGGGGCTGGCCAACACCGGTACATGGTTCATTGGAAGGCTCCAAACGGAGCGGGATAAGGCGCGGGTGCTGGAAGGATTGGAGGGGGCGTCGGTCGGCGCTGGGCAGAAGTTCGACAGGGCTCGGATGGAGCAAACGCTGGCTGGACTCGGCAACAGGATTTTTCTGATGAACAACGTGCATGAAGACGAGCCGGTCGTGTTTGAAACACGCTGGTGCCTGTCCTATTTGCGAGGGCCGCTTACAAGAACGCAGATCAAGACGCTGATGGAACCCCGCAGGACTGAGCAGCGAGGACTGAGGACTGAGACTTCTCACTCAGCACTCAGCCCTCAGCACCCAGCATTGAAATCACGTCCCATGCTGCCGCCGGATGTGCCGCAGCAGTTTGTGCCGGTGCGAGGTTCCAAACCGGACGGCAGTGATCTGGTCTATGCTCCGATGTTGTTAGGCTCGTCGCAGATCCGTTTCTTTGACTCGAAGAGCGGGATCGACAGCATCCAGGATGTGGCGGTGATGGCAACTATTACTGACAGTCCCATAGCGGTCGACTGGGATCGAGCGACAATGGTGGATTTGGCGATGGCTGATCTTGAACAGAATCCAGAAGAGGGAGCGCCATTTCTCGTGCTGCCAGCAGGTGCCGGTAAGGCCAAGAGTTACGCCGATTGGAATAGGGATTTCGGCGGCTGGCTCTTTAGGACGCAAAAGGTGGAGTTGTTCAGGAGTCCCAGTACCAAGGCTGTGTCAAAACCCGGCGAGTCCGAGCGGGACTTTCGTGTGCGGTTGCAGCAG
>JAOUEB010000328.1 GCA_029858925.1 Nitrospira sp. | reverse complement strand
GTCAGTCCGACCCTCTCGTTGGTAGGGTTCCGCTTCAAGCTCTTTTACTATATGCCGAAGCCTGGCCCATCCATCCGGCGTGAGGTCGACGAACTCTAATCCAAAGTAGCCGTCACGGCACCAGCGAACGACTGCTTTCTTGACCTGAAGCTGCGGTTCTTCATCCGATACGTCGATGCGCATTTCGATTTCCGTCCCTGGATGCACTTGGGTTGCGCTGAAGATTCTGCAGCCGCGAATAGACAAGTCTCCCAGGACACCGACTCCGGAAACAATATTGGTGGAACTGAAGGAACTGCGGAATTGAACGGGAAACCGGGGGTCTTTTCTATTCTCCATGTTCTCCCTCACCCTGCACCTCGTGCAGGAAGTCATAGCTATCCCTTTATATTGCCGATGGGCCGTAATTCCACCACTGTTTTGATGATTCCTGCACGCTCGACCAATTCGATTATTTCAGAAATATTCTTGGAAGTGAACCCAGATGGATTGTCAGAGATCGTCTGGAGCCGCATACTGCAGACAGGCTCATGAATTGAATAGGCTAGTCCAGCTCGAACACTTTGGGGAAATCGGTGAGATTGCGGCAACCGTCCTTCGTCACCAGCACCATGTCTTCAATCCGGACTGCACCCATTCCCGGATAGTAGAGGCCCGGTTCGACCGTGACGACATGGCCCTCCTGCAGCAAGGAGCCGGTACGGCTGATACGCGGCGATTCGTGGATATCCAACCCCACCCCATGGCCGGTGCCATGGAAATAGCCCTGCATACGTCCGTTCACCAAACCGGTCTTGTACCCTGCCTTCTCGAAGCGCGTACAGATGCCTTGATGGATCTTCATCCCGTCGGCGCCATCCTTCACCTTCTCGATCGCTTCTTCTTGAGCATCCTTCACCATCTGATACAGCCGTTTCAGCTCCGGATTGACGACGCCTCTGATCACTGTGCGCGACATATCGGCAAAATATCGGCTGACGGCAGAACGAGGAAATACATCGAAAATAATGCTGCGGTTCGCCGGCAAGGGCCCGCTGCCTTCGTTATGAGGATCACAAGCCTGCTCTCCCCCGGCCACGATCGTATGTTGCGCCACGCAATCCCGCTCCATCAGTTTCACGTTGATCAATTTCTTGATCCGCTCGGATGTCAGCACAGCCCCTTCGAACCATAATTCGCTGTTCTTGATGGTGGCCTGTCGCAAGACAGCATGGGCCGCAGCGACCGCGTCTTCCGTGGCTCGTTGCGCCGCCTCGATGTGCCGAACTTCTTCAGCCGTCTTTACCACGCGCTGTTCGTAGAAGGGGTCCCGCTTCGGCTTGAGGCTATACCCAAGCTCCTGCAATCGGGTGGCATAGATGAATGGAAAATTCGCCGGCACCAGGAGCCGGCGGATCTTGGACTCCTTCAATACCAGATCCACAATATCAACGGTCGTCGGTTCCTTGACGCCTTTTTTTTTCGCCTTCTGTTCAAGCTCGGAATAAGACAAGACTCGGTCGGCCGAGGCCTGAGACTTCGCCCGATCCATCTCCAAATCGCTCATCACCAGCAACCGCTCGCCTTTGATTTCCAGATAAATAAAAGAATCCGGCGCAATGAATCGCGTCGCATAATACAGATTGGAGTCCTGCTCGCTTGCAGCGATGAACAGCGTGGCGACTTCTGGTTGGGAAACGGCGGCGCGTTTCATGAACGAAAGAAAAAACAATGCGGGGTGAGCATCAGACCCGATGACGGCGTGAACTTCTGAATATTCAGCATGGCAGATCGGATGCTAGCATGTGGACAGGGGTCGGTCAAGAATCAAGCGTCAGTCAAGGAATTGCCTGTGCGGGCCCAGGTGCAGGCTCAGGCGGCAGAGTACCGTCCGGCCCAGGGGTTTTGTGCTCTTCATCCGAGGTCGCCAGATCGAGCGGAAGCGTCAGCGTATTCGTCAGCACATCGACGGCAAGCTGGGCCAACCCGGAAAGGCCCGATGCAAAGGACTTCACCGGCATGTACGTGACCTCGGGATCTTCGACGGTTCCCTTGACGGCAAACATCGCCGTCGCCAAACCCTTGCGTTCACCGGCGAGAATCCGCCCGAAAAGGGGAATTGTCTTGAGGAATTGCGAGTAGGCCCCGAATGGACTCACCGCCATCACGATATCCAGCTGATCGGTCGGCAAGTCGTAATTGCCCGCCGCGGTGATCTTGAGAATCGGACTGTCGATAATTATGTTTTCCGTCTGAAACACGCCGTTCTGGATGACGACCGTCCCGGAAATCTTATTGTAGGGCAGTCCCTCCTTTTCAAGATCGATTTTCCCTTGCAAGACCGCCGGAAGATTCAAGAGACCGATGACTTTCCATACTGCCCGCTCGTTCGATTTGAGAATGTTCCCTTTTTCCAGCAGGACCTCGGCCTTTCCATTGAGCGACGGATAGACCCCATGCGGATTGCGGCCATGCCCTCGAATGGATCCGCTCAGCCGCATATCCCCCGTCATGCTGTTCACATGCTCATCCGTAAATCGCAACAGATCGTCGACCGGCACACCGGTGGTGCGAAACGAGACTTCCATCTCTATCGGCGTTTTTTTTGCCAGTTTGGTCACGAGCCGCCCAGCGACGTGTCCGTGCGCTGATTCGCCTGAAATACGATCGACGTCGAGTACCCCGTCCTGAATATTCACACGCGCCGACATCGCGCCGAACTTCATATGTTTGTAATGGCCCCGCGCGATCGATGCGGACATCGTCACCCGGCTCGTCGCCGCCAAGTTTTCAAGAAATTCCCGCATGGGTGACTGTTCCCCTTTGGGAACCAGCAAATTCAGATCCAGCTGATTCGACTCGATCTTGCCGGTAATCACTGGCTTGGCCGTCCAGTTTCTGACGGTGGCCTCCAGCGCCACGTCATTGTCATGGATCTTGAACGACAACCGCTTGATTTCGGCGCCATTGCGCACCAACTTCACGCGGTCAT
>JAOUEB010000329.1 GCA_029858925.1 Nitrospira sp. | reverse complement strand
AGCAGTTGGCGGCCTCTATTCCTGGGCTTTGGCATTCCGTGTCCTACACCACCAGAAAGCCACGCGGGGGGGAGGAAAGCGGACGCGAGTACTTTTTTGTCGATGAGACTGCGTTTCAGAACATGGTCGCGCGCAATGAGTTTCTGGAGTATGCCCACGTATATGGGAACTGGTATGGCACCCCGCGCAAAGCCTTGATGGACAAGATGGAACAAGGCATCGACGTGTTGCTGGAAATAGATGTCCAGGGCGCGCTTCAGATCAAGAAGAAGTTCGAAGATGGCGTCTATATTTTCATTCTCCCGCCGTCTCTGGATACGTTGCGTGTGCGGCTCCAAGGCCGCGCCTCGGACTCACAGGAAGAGATCGTTCGCCGGCTCCAACGAGTCAAAGAAGAAGTGTGGAGCTTTCGCGAATACTACTATATCGTCCGCAACGACGACCTCACGCAGTCTCTCCGCGAACTGCAAAGTATTTTTCTCGCGGAACGGATTAAGACCAAACGGCTGGACATGAATTGGTTCGAGCAGAATTTCATTCTCGATAGAGATACCAAGCAAAGCAACCGGGTCACATAACCACCCCAAATCAGGAGCGCGCTATCATGATCGACATGCTGAGTCTTTTGCCAGAGTACACGCCGAAAGAATTCGATTCCCGTCATCGGCTGGTGATCGTGGCCTCCCAGCGGGCCAAGCATCTGGCCCAGGGGGCGAAACCGACCGGTCCATCGCGCTTCACGAAAGATACGACCAACGGCCTCGACGAAGTGCTGCGGGGCAAGATCCCGTACCTGACCGGAATAGAGGCTCGCGAAGCGATGAAAGAGGCGAAGCGTGGAAAGGAAGGCGAAACCGAGCGCATGGCTATGATGACTGGAGAGGATGCGAAAGAGATCAAGAAAGAACTCAGTGTGTACGTGGACGATTCGCCGATGCCGCTGGCGGCTCCAGCCGAGGAATAATCCAAGGGGGATCGAGTGGACCTGGACAGACCGTCGGCGTTACTGCGAGGCAAGCGTCTTGTATTGGGCGTCACCGGGAGTATTGCCGCCTACAAGGCGGTGAGCCTGCTGCGGGCGCTGACGGGCCGAGGCGCGTCCGTTTCGGTGGTGATGACGAATAGCGCCACGAAATTTCTAGCGCCGCTGACCTTTGAGGTGCTGTCCGGTCAGCCAGTCACGACCGGTCTCTTCGAGGCTTGCGAGGAGATGCGGCATCTGACGGTTCCTGAAGGCGCCCATGCCATTATCGTGGCGCCGGCCACTGCCAATTTTTTGGCTAAGGCCGCCGTCGGGTTGGCGGACGATGTCTTATCGACGATATTGCTCACGGCCCAATGCCCGCTGATCGTCGTGCCGGCTATGGATGGCGGTATGTGGGAGCATCCCACGGTCGCGGAGCATGTCCGGATTCTTCGTGCGCGTGGTGTCGTGGTGCTTGATCCTGAAGAAGGGCCGCTTGCGTCTGGACAGGTGGCGCAAGGGAGACTGGCTGCAGAACCGAGAATCCTGGAGGCGGTCCAAGCCCTGTTGACCCCGCAGGCTGATTGGTTGGGACAGCGGGTGCTGGTGTCGGCGGGGCCTACGCAGGAAGCGATCGATCCCGTGCGGTTTATCTCCAATCGTTCATCGGGCAAGATGGGCTATGCGATTGCGGAAGCGGCGCGCGATCGAGGGGGCGACGTTGTATTGGTGACCGGACCAACTGCTCTAAGGCCGCCGGCAGGTGTCGAGGTCGTTCCTGTCACATCGGCGCAAGAAATGGCCGACGCGCTCGGTCGGCATTTTTCATGGGCCACGGTGGTGGTGATGGCTGCCGCCGTCGCCGACTTTCGTCCACGAGAACAAGCGGCTCGGAAATTGAAGAAGCAGGGTCGGACGTCGTTCACGCTCGACCTTGAGGCGGCGCCCGATATCCTTGCCATGCTGTCTGCGCAGCGGACGACTCAAATCCTGGTCGGATTCGCCGCGGAGACTGAGGATCTGATTTCGCACGCTACGGCCAAACTTGTTGGAAAGGGGCTCGACGCAATTGTCGCGAACGATGTCACGAAAGAAGGCGCGGGGTTCGGTAGTGACAACAACGCCGCCGTTATGCTTTCGCGTGGCGGCAGGCGGAAAGAGTTGGGGTTGATGTCGAAACGTCGGCTGGCGGATGAAATCCTGACGGAAGTGCGGGAGTTGCGCACAGCCGGCCGTCCGTCTGCTGCAACGGTGGAGTAGGATTCACGATGGGATCGGGAGCCAACAAGGCCGTAAACGCCGCTGAGATTGACCGATTGGCCTTGGCTGTCGTCACGGAGCCTGGTTCGAAGGCATTTATTCACCTGGCTGAAGAATATGGGAAGGCCGGGATGTGGGATGAGGCTGCGGCTGTTCTTGAGGACGGATTGACAGCCTCTCCGAATTTCATCACGGCCATGGTTGCGTTGGGCCGCGTCTATGAACAGCTGAACCAGCCGGCCAAGGCCATGGCCATGTTGGAAGAGGCGGTCAAATTGAGCCCGGACAACTTTCGCGCCCACAGGACGCTGGCAAAAATCTATGCGGCTCAGGGCGTGAAGGAGGCCGGTCTGCGATCATGCGCCGTTATTCTAGCGGCAAATCCCCAAGACGCAGAAGCCCTGTCGCTGCATGCCACGCTCGCAGCGCTTGTCGTTACCACTCCAACAGAACCCTCACATCCACAACCGGCGATCGAGTTCGTTCACCCAGCTCCGGAATCCGTTGCGGCGATGGAAAATGCGAAAGAACCTCAACCTACCGCTGTCATCCAGGGGGGTCATTGGGGTGTCACGACTGAGAGTGCCGCGATCTCTCCCGAACAGAAGAGCGCCACCGTGATCCAGCTTGAACAGTGGCTGACTTCAGTCCGTGCGCGCCGGCGTGATCCAGCCGCCTCGACGGATAATACCGTATAACTTCCCAGATAGTTCAATAGTTTGACCATCCCGGACAGGACTGTTAGAA
>JAOUEB010000327.1 GCA_029858925.1 Nitrospira sp. | reverse complement strand
GATCATGATTTGCAAGCAGAATGAGCACCCTTTAGTAGGACAACAGCCTATCGGCTATACGAAGTAAACAAATCCCGGTTCGGACAACAGTGGGTCAGTGCACTCCTTTGTCTCTTAAGCCAATAGAGAAAAGGATTGTGTAGTGGGCAGCAAAAGGCCATGTTATGATCCGCGTCAGTCGTGGAGAGGATAGAAACGATAAGAATCAAATTACGCGTCAAACCTGTTACGTCGGGCTTGTCTTTGGAGTTAGGTTCCAATTTGCGCTTCGCACCTAATATTCGCTACAGAGGTCTCGATGGATATCCACCATAAACCCATCTTCCAACGGATAGACTGGCTTTTTGAACATGCACGCCGGTACTCAGAGTTTTTTTCCAGCCCAGAGGTCGTGATAGCCAGGCAGCGCTATATGGCTGAGCACCCGTCCGCGATTGCCGCGCTTAAGTGCATGGACGGGCGCATCAATCTCCCCATTGCCACGCACACACCGCTCGGCATCATTCAGCCATTCCGCAATCTCGGTGGAGTATTCGATCTTGGCTGGCCGCACCTGGGCGAGGCTTTGGCCAATTACGTGCATGACCAGGCCAGCACAGGGAGGCGGACCTTACTGCTGATCACCTATCATTATTCCAAAGGGGACAAGCACCGAGGCTGCGCCGGGTTCAACTACGACACCCAGGCGGCACGCGCCTCCACTTACAACATCAAAAGACAAGTCGAGCATGTCTTCGGCACCGGTCACGGAACGGTCTATCCCATCGTTTGCGGATTTGAGACAGACGAGGAAGCCCTTGTGCTGCATGGCTTGAACGGCGAAATGTTCGATATCTCGCAGGTTGCAGCCCGCGAGCAGGATAGTTTGCGGTCCCGCCTCATAGAGATATTTCCGGACATGCCCAGCCAGATTCGCTATGACCTCGAACCACTGGTGTTCGGCAATATGGAACGGATCGCTGAGCTCCGGAAGACAGAGCGCGCACTGGATATCGAGCACCACGAGTGGGTGATCTGCATCGGGCGCGGATTTGATTTCCTGCACATGCCCAACCTCGCCCTCATCGTTGGTCCCTTCAGTCCCAACCTAGACGATCCGATCGACCGAGCCGCCGGCATCATCGATGCCAACATGCGTGCCGGTCGCATTCCGGACGATGGTTTCCTGCTGTTGGCCTCGGTGCCCTACCAGGAGGTCGGCGTCGATCGTGCCCGCGCCGAGCTGAAGTCGCGTTTCCTTTCAAAATTTGCCGCAGATGTCATACACGCCAAACATCCTCAGTTGGCTCATAAGATGCACATGCGCACCGCCGTGCTCGATTGGCGTTCACGCAAACTCGAAATCATCGCGCCCAAGTAATGGGAAGGTCCGCGCGCCGCCCACTCATCCTATTACTCTTTGCGCCATAGCATTGTTACCCAACCTATACGCAGCGCTGATGGGAGCAAAGACTGGTCCTCCTCCGAGAGGCAAATGAATTTCTGTCCATGGAGTCAACCTTCCATATGATGGCTTGCATGACGGCCTCGAGGAAGATCACCAAGGTAATCCGACCTCGCAAGGCACGATCACAGATTGATCCAAGTCTGCAACAGGAGGATATGGTTGATCTGGTTCGCATTGCCTTCACGCTTCCGGTTGTCGATCGTCTGATTTTGGTAGCCGAGATCCACATTGAGCCACGAGGTACAGGTCTTGTTGATCCCAACAAAGAATCGGTTTTGGTCGAATCCGGCACCGGGTCCTTTGCTGCCGTGATGTAGAACCTCATCGCACGATAGAACACTTCTGAACGCCAACCCACAACAGCGCCTGCCGGTCTTGTTCGCCGAAGGGTACCCCCTTCCGATCGGAAACCACAAGCAGGCATGTTGCCCTATTCACCGGCTAAGTTGGGCTGAGGGCCGGGATGTGGCGGCGGGCGAAGGCCACGCGGGCCTGCTGCGCGGCGGATGTGACCCGTACCAGCGTGCGGCGTGTATGCTGGACGACCTTCCCGGCCGAAGTGAACACCAGAAACCGCAGCTGCTTCGGGCGCGCCTCTGACGAATCTCCGGGTAAGGCCACGCGCTTGAATGCCCTGAGCAGATTGTAGGTCGGGACATTGCGCCGGAACCACGCCGCGTTGGCCCCAAACTTTCCGCTCGGCAGCGCCGGAGCGGCCACCTCATTTTGAGCACGTGCTGCACGTGTTCGACCGTGCCCGCCTTCTCCCGATGCCAGCGGATCAGGGTGAGGTCCTCTTCCTCCCGGTTCGTCACGATCCCAACAGGTTTCACCGTGCTGCCATCTGCAAACAACTCCCCTTGGCGCGAACGGACACGGATGGCCAGAGAGCGGCGGACACAGGGCCGATCCTTTCGATGGTCGCCGTCCTCGGGCACAGCGGGCACCTCGGCCCACTCGCGGCTCACGTCGGGTTCCGCGCGATCAAGCTGCCAGGCGGTCTCTGGGAGCCGCGTGCTCTCGGCGCGCAGTGGCGGTCTCATGTCGGTGCTGATGGCATAGCCGATCCCGCGCTCAGGCGCCTCACGCCAGGCCAGGCCTTCCTGTTCATACAACGCGCTGTCGCCTCGGACGAAGCGCTGCGTCACCCCCGCGGGCAACGCGGCGACGGCCCGCTCCAGAATTCGCATGTTGCCGCAGCCTGCCGGAACGTTCCCGTCGCGGAATTCATCGTGGACGATCAGGTCCTGCTCGGCCCAGACGACCACCACGGGTTGATAGCCCCGCGCGCCGTCGTACGTCACTGCGGCTGTATGCTTGTGGGTTTCCAGAATCGTCGCATCCACATCCAGCGTGGCGGTGCGCTGCGGTGTCAGCGGTCATGCAATAATCCCCAGATGTGGTCAGCGAATTCTCCCCACCCGCTGAAGGAAGGAGGGGGCGATGGAGCTTGACGAGACGAAGGAGACGACGATCATGCAACCTCAGGGTCATCACCTTGGGGAGGTCTGCATGGTGGATCAGGAGCGATGGGCGGAAATTCAACGGTTGCGACAGGACGAGCGGGTCTCCATT
>JAOUEB010000326.1 GCA_029858925.1 Nitrospira sp. | reverse complement strand
ATGAACGCTGTGTTCCACCGGAACATCCTGAAAGCAATTTCCACATGGCCGAGGCCGCGCTGTTTCAGCCCTTGGGAATTCACCCTGACCACATCTATCGCATAAACGGGGAACACCTAGATCCTGCGGCTGCCGCGCAACAATATGAAGAATCGCTGCGCCGGCTGACGCATTGTGCAGCTCCTGAAATCCCACGGATCGACCTGATCCTGCTTGGTCTTGGAGAAGATGGGCATACCGCGTCGTTGTTTCCAGGGACCGCAGCCATCCAAGAACAGACCAGGGCCGTCACGGTCGGTCGAGCGCCCCAAGGAATCATCTCGCGCCTGACCATGACACTAGGTGTGCTCAACCGGGCGACTGTGGTACTGTTTCTGGTCGCAGGTTCGAGCAAGGCCGCCATCGTGCGCGCGATTCTTGAGCCGCAACGTGCGGCAGATCGAGAGTATCCGGCAGCGTTGGTTGCCCCTGAAACAGGGCGGCTGATGTGGATGTTGGATCGATCCGCAGCTGAGCAGTTGACGATCCGCCATCACGACATCTGAGGCGACGACCAGGCATGATTCTCGCGGGTGATATCGGCGGGACCAAGACCAATCTCGCTCTCTATGACTGGACTGTAGAGCGAACTGAGCCGGTTCGTCTCGAATCATTCCATAGCCGCGACTACACGTCCCTTGAAGACATCCTCCAAGAATTTCTGGAGCCGCCCACGCCGCCGACTCTGCTGGACGGATCGGAGAATTCAGAATCTTCCGCCTCGCATGAGACTAAGCCACCTATGGAGCGCATCAAGCTTGCCGCTGCCTGCTTCGGCATCGCTGGGCCGGTCATCGACAATTCTAGCCAGACGACAAATCTGCCGTGGATTGTCGATGGCGCGAGCATTGCCAAGCGGTTCAATATTCCTCGCGTCCAATTGCTCAACGATCTCGAAGCGACGGCCTACGGGGTCTTGCTGCTGCGACCCGACGAAATCGAAGTGCTCAATCCTGGCGTTCCGCCGAAAAAGCGGCAGGCGCTGGCGCTCATTGCGGCTGGAACAGGATTGGGTGAGGCTATTCTGTTTTGGGATGGAAAGTCCTATCGCCCCATGCCGTCGGAAGGCGGCCATGCGGACTTTGCTCCTAACAACGACAACGAAATTGAATTACTTCGGTATCTGCGCAGCCAGTATCTTCATGTCAGCTACGAACGGCTGCTCTCCGGACCTGGATTGCACGCGATTTACGAATATCTGCGCGATACCAAGAAGAATGAACCGACCTGGCTGGCAGAAAAGGTCAAGGCCGGCAATCCGCCAGCGGAAATTGCCGAGGCCGGCTTGAAGGGGCAGGCTGAAATCGCCAAACAAGCGCTCGATCTCTTCGCCTCGATTTATGGCGCCGAGGCGGGGAACTTGGCGTTGAAGGCACTTGCGTTGGATGGTGTCTACATCGGCGGCGGAATTGCGCCGAAACTCATAGAGAAACTCCGGGACGGCACGTTCATGAAAGCCTTCACCAACAAAGGGCGGTACAAACGGTTGATGGCCAACATGCCCGTCAAAGTCGTCATGAACCAGCATGCAGCTCTTCTTGGCGCGGCCTCCGTGGCCGGCGCCCTTTCCCATGCGCAGACAGCATGACAACCCCGCACGATCTGGACGGTCTCAAAAAATCCGCCGCCTTGAAAGCCGTCGAGTTCGTTCGCGACGGGATGGTCGTCGGACTTGGGACTGGGTCGACGGCCAAGCACGTCGTCGCGGCTTTGGGAGAACAGGTGCGAGCCGGCATGAAACTGCGCGGCGTGCCGACGTCGCAGGAGACGGCCACGCTGGCCAGGCAGGCAGGGATTACGCTGATCGACAGCGACAATCGATGGGCGATCGATGTCGCCATCGACGGGGCGGATCAGGTCGATCCGAAGTTCAACCTGATCAAGGGCGGCGGTGGGGCATTACTCAAGGAAAAGATCGTCGCAGCCTCGGCCAAGCAATTCGTGGTGGTGGTCGACCGAACGAAACTGGTGCCGGTCCTTGGAGGTTCGTTTCCACTGCCGATCGAGATCATTCCCTTTGGCTGGGGCAGTACGGCACGGGAGATTGAAACCCTGACCAGCAGCCGCGTCGTCCTCCGTGAGCGAAACGGTGTGCCGGTCAAGACGGAAGCGGGGAATCTGATTGTGGATGTTCACGTGGTTCGGATCGACAATCCATCAGCTGTTGAAATTGCGCTGAATCAAATTCCCGGCGTGGTCGAAACCGGCCTGTTCGTGGGCCGAACCGATGTGCTGATCGTCGGCACAGCCGGCGGCGCCGAAACCTATCTTGCGAAGAGGACATGAGGGGTGCCGTCGGTCGCCGCCGTACGTTTCCATTGCCGGCCTAGACGGTCCGCGGTCTCTTCATTCTCCCACTGATCCAGTTTGCCGATACTCGACAGAGCGATCTCAGCGCCCAAGCCGCTACGACTCAACCGAAAGGCAAGGTCATGAACCACGAGACAACCAGTGCCCTCGATCCCTATCGGCTGCCGCGCCATGTCATCCCGAACAGATACGAGTTGCGGTTGGAGCCCGACCTTGTTTGCGCAACCTTCACCGGCCATGCGGTCATTACCCTGACCATCACTCAGCCGACAACGGCCATCGTCATGAACGCGGTTGACCTGACCATCAACCAGGCTGAGATCGCCGGCCAGTCAGCGACGCACCGGTCTGCAACGATCGAAGTGGATGAACCCCTCCAGCGCTGCAGGGTGACCTTTGCGCAGGCGGTCGTCCCGGGCGAATGGATCTTACGCCTCACGTTTCAAGGAGTTCTCAACGACAAGCTGCGCGGGTTCTACCGCAGCACCTATAAGGACCAATCGGGAACGACACAGACGATGGCGGCTACGCAATTTGAGGCGACAGATGCGAGGCGCGCCTTTCCCTGCTGGGACGAGCCTGACTTCAAAGCCGTGTTTGCCACGACGTTGGTTATCGATCCCTGCCTGACTGCCGTCTCGAACACATCCATTGTCTCGGAGTCGATGGAGGCCGGCAAGAAAGTTTTGTG
>JAOUEB010000325.1 GCA_029858925.1 Nitrospira sp. | reverse complement strand
GCTGGGCCTTCGCTTGCGCCAGCAGCAGCTCGAAGAATCCCGTGGCGACTTCGCCTGCCAACAAGCGGTCCCGGTTCTTGGTGAAGACGGTCACATCCCACCCCGTGGCGTCCAGATCGAGGCCGACAAACCAGCGAAACAACAAGTTGTAGTCCAGTTGTTCCATCAACACGCGTTCGCTCCGAATGCTGTAGAGCACTTGCAGCAACAGGGCGCGCAAAATCTTCTCTGGGGCAATCGAGGGCCGACCGGTGGGCATAGAGCGTCTCCAGTTGAGGCGACAACGCGGTCAGTGCGGTGTCCACGGACTGGCGAATGGGCAGCAGGGGATGGGACGCCGTCACGCGCGCCTCTGGCGAGAGATAGCTGAACAGCCCGGCTTGCTGGGATATCGTGACCATGCATCGCATTCCCCCTGGTGCGAAGGCTACATCGTTCTACCTAGCTACGCCAAGGAGCAGAAGAAAACAAGAGTGTTTCCGCAGCCTGCTAGTGCAGACCGTCACCGGCGCAGAGCCGAGCAGGGGCCTACCCAGATGTGGCATGGCGGTTGTTTCATCATCGCAGCGGCATTAAGTAGAGGCGAAGAGCATAACGGTGGTCCTGTTCTTGGGCGCTTAGGCAGGTCGAACCTGCGAGATGATTCGAGACAACTTGGAATGCGTCGTGGTCGTCCTCTTCGATCACGGCGTTATACCAGGGCGCAGGAGAAATCCTAGGCCCTCGAACACTCTGTGCTGATGAACAGGTACGATCCGTCCGAAAACGTCCTGAGCGGATCTAAGCCGATGTGACTCACTGGTACGTTTCTTCGTGCCTGATTGACGGAACTTACAAAGTAGTTGATGCGTAGGGCGTGACAAAAATCCGCAGGCAATGACCTTGAAACAGTGCGCCTTCCAGAGCAACGACTGCACTCAAGGCTTGCTCGCCAGCGCCCATTTCCACAAATCCATAACCGGCCGATTTCCCACTGTGTTTATGCCGGACGACAAAGGCGCGAGCTACGGTACCATGGACTCCTAATAGGTCTCGGAGTTGGTGATCGGAAATGGCCTCCGCGAGGCCGCCGACATACAAGACGCGTTTACTCATGGCTATTCCTTTTGTTGCGTGAACCAAGCGCCTGCATCGACATGATTGTTGCCTCCCCCGTTCAGAGAGGCAACGCGGCTCACGCGCCGTCCTGCGTATGCTCAGTAGCTCCGCGGCGCTTGCTTCTGGTTCCAACGGACTTGTGGTTCCTGCCCAAGGACTTGCTCTCCTCGGGCGTGGAACGTAAGCGGGTATTTGGCCCAAAACTATATCGTGCCAGCGAAGAGATTTCCCGCCGGATGGTTTCGATGGAGGATGTGCTGTCGGTTGACTTGGGATCAGTGAGCCCCAGCAGTTGCCAGCGGATTTTCGGTTTACGGACGGACGTCTTTCTTCCTCTTTTTCGACCTTTCCAAACTGAAGAGAGATTCATAGGAGGACTCCTTTTCGCGGACATGAGATCCTAGCCAGGAACATACCTGACTGAGGAGACCAAGCGACCTGAGTCAACGCCGATAATGGGACTTCTCACCCGTGTGAAAAGCAGCGTGTGGCATCCGATTGGATGGGCGCCGGAGCGGTGTTGCTACGGAGACTGACAGACAGAGAATGGGTACGGGGAGTGCACGGAGAGGACAAAAGCTCAACCGAATGTGCACTCTAGCAGGTGCCTCATTGAGGAGTCAAACCTCCAGATTAGCTGGCACTGATCGCCTACATGGTGTGGAGATGGGACCAAGGTGTTTGGCATGCAAATAGCCTGGACCATTCGAATTATCGACGACAGGTTGACGCCGGGGGTGTGATGCTGTATGGTATGTCCACATTTCCTTCGCAGTAGTCCGGTGAAGGGGATGTTTCAGCCATAACGGACTTCGCGATCGCATCGCGACCAGGTCCAGTTCGGAGTTGCACCCCTTTCCGGTTGTGTCTCCCCTCGGTTCTCTGATCCCGTCATAATGCGATCATACTGAAAGGATAGTTTAGTGGATACGTCTGTTCAAAGCAGTTTTCATACCCTTGGGTTATCCGAGGCCATTTTGCAGGACCTTGCAGCGGCAGGGTTTTCTTCACCGACTCCCATCCAGGAGCAAGCCATCCCACCGGCGCTCGCAGGGCGAGATGTCATCGGCTGTGCGCAAACCGGGACGGGAAAAACCGCCGCGTTCGTGATTCCCATGGTCGAGCGCCTTGCCGTGCTGCCCAAAGGGCAGCCGCAAGCCTTGATCTTGGCGCCGACACGCGAGCTCGCGTTGCAGACGCTGACGACGATCGAGAAACTCGGACGGAGCCGCCGTATATCCGCGACCGTCATTGTGGGTGGCGCGGACATGCAGGCCCAAGTGCGCGGGTTGCGGCAAAGACCTGAGATTCTGATTGCGACACCTGGCCGTCTGCTCGATCATATGTGGAACGGCACGATCTCCTTGGCGTCGATTAAGATACTGGTGCTCGATGAGGCCGATCGGATGTTGGACATGGGGTTTGCACCGCAAATCAACCAGATCCTGGATGCTTTGCCGGAAGAGCGGCAGACGCTGCTGTTCTCGGCGACGTTGCCGGCGGATCTGGCGCGGATGGTTCAAGCGAACGTCAACAATCCTGTGCGCGTGATGGTCACGCCATCCGCCACGACGGCCGATGGCATCACGCAGGCGATCCACCATATCTCGCATGACGCCAAGGGCGACCTCCTTTTGTCGCTTTTAGGGTCGGATAAGGACACGGCGCTTGTCTTTACAAGGACGAAACATCGTGCTGACCGGCTGGGGCGTATGTTGGGGAGCGCAGGGCATCGAGTAGCCGTGCTGCATGGGGATCGCAGTCTGTCCCAGCGGCGGGCGGCCCTGGAAGGGTTTAAGCGAGGCACATTTCGCGTATTGGTGGCAACGGATATCGCCGCTCGTGGGATCGATGTGGCGAATATCGGCCATGTCATCAATTTTGATCTTCCCAACTGCCCTGAAGATTATGTGCATCGCATTGGACGAACGGCTCGAATGAAG
>JAOUEB010000324.1 GCA_029858925.1 Nitrospira sp. | reverse complement strand
GCGGGCATCGTCGCCGATTCCAATCCGGAGCACGAATACGAAGAAACCTGCAATAAGGCTCGGGCAATGATGAACGCGATCGAGCTGGCGGAGCAGGGATTGGAATAGGGGAGCCTTCAGCGATCAGCCATCAGCTGTCGGCTTTTGGCGATCCTGAACGATCGAGATTCTATAGCGGTGCCAAACGCTGAGAGCTAGAAGCTGGATTCCATGCTACTCGTCATCGACAACTACGATTCCTTCACGTACAACCTGGTCCAGTATCTAGGCGAACTCGGCGAGGATGTCCGGGTCTATCGTAACGATAAAATTACGCTTGGACAGATCGAGGAGCTGCATCCCAGCCGAATCGTCATTTCTCCTGGCCCCTGCACGCCCAAGGAGGCGGGTATCTCGGTCGAAACGATTCGGGGCTTCGGGGGTAAGATTCCCATTCTCGGTGTCTGTTTGGGCCATCAATCTTTGGCTGTCGCCTACGGAGGCGAGGTCATCCGCGCACCGCGCTTGATGCATGGGAAGACGTCGCCGATCACGCATGACGGCAGAACGATCTACCGGTCGTTGCCCAACCCGTTCGAAGCGACACGCTACCATTCGCTGATCGTCAATCGAGCGAATCTCCCCGGCTGTTTTGAGATTTCGGCGGAGACCGCTGAGGGGGAGATTATGGGGATTCGGCATAAGACGCTGGGCGTTGAGGGAGTCCAGTTTCACCCGGAATCGATCCTGACGACCGTTGGGAAAGACTTGCTCAGGAATTTTCTCACACTCTAGAGCCTCCCGCAGATTCACCATGATGATCAGAGACGCGCTTGCCAAATTGGCCGATCGAACCGATCTTTCCGCGCAGGAAGCCGAGACGGTCATGGCCGAGATCATGGACGGGGCGGTGACTCCGGCGCAAATCGCCGCCTATCTCATGGGGCTCAGGCAGAAGGGCGAAACAGTTGATGAAATCGTCGGCTCGGTGAAAGCCCTGCGATCGCGCGCCGTCCGGATCAGAGTCGGCGCCAAAGTCGTGGTGGATACCTGCGGGACCGGCGGCGATGGGGCCAATACGTTTAACATTTCCACCACGGCTGCTTTGGTGGCAGCCGGAGCCGGCATTACCGTGGCCAAGCACGGCAACCGGTCCATTTCGTCCCAATCCGGCAGCGCCGACCTCTTGACTGCGCTCGGCGTCAAGATCGACCTGGCGCCGGGTCGCGTGGCGGACTGTATCGATGAGGTGGGCATCGGTTTCTTGTTCGCGCCGCTCTATCATGAGGCGATGAAGCATTGCGCCGTGCCGAGGCAGGACATGGGGATCAGAACCATTTTGAACTTATTGGGACCGCTGGCGAATCCGGCCGGGGCGACGCATCAAGTGTTGGGGGTGTACGATGCGAAGTTGACCGAGATCCTGGGGCGAGTGTTGTTGGAACTGGGGATCCAACACAGCCTTGTTATCCACGGCATGGACGGGCTGGACGAGATCTCCTTGTCGGATCGAACAAAAATTTCAGAAGGCAAGGGCGGCGTGGTGTCGAGCTATTTCGTCACCCCGGAAGAATTTGATCTGCGGCGCGTTCCCCGAAAAGAGTTGGTCGGGGGCTCGCCGAAGGACAATGCGCGCATTACGCGAGACATCTTGCAGGGCAAGAAAGACTCAAAGCGGGATATCGTCTGTCTCAATGCCGCCGCCGCCATGGTCGTCGGGCAGAAAGCCAGGACGTTGCAGGGCGGGGTTCTCCTCGCGCAGCAGACGATCGATTCGGGGGCCGCTGCAGAGAAGCTGGATCGGCTCATTGCCTATACGAACAAAGCCTAGCGTGTCATGATTCTCGATCGAATTCTCGAGCATAAGAAAGCGGAATTGCGGCGCAAGCAGAGCCGGGCCTATCTGGCCGACCTCAAGGCGATCATTCGTGATGCGGCGCCTCCACTGGGTTTCGCCGTCGCGCTTGATGCAACCAGGACCGCCGCAAGTCCGGCCCTGATCGCAGAAGTGAAGAAGGCTTCGCCGAGTTTGGGGCTCTTACGGGAAGAGTTTTCAGAGAAATTCGATCATCTGGCCATTGCGCGCACCTATTATGAGCATGGAGCTTCGGCCCTGTCGGTCTTGACGGATAAGGATTTCTTCAAGGGCGACCTTCAATATCTGTCGGACATCAAGAAGGCCTTGCCGATTCCCGCCCTCGATAAAGAATTTATGGTCGGGGAGATTCAGTTTTACGAGGCGCGGGCCCATGGCGCCGACGCTGTCTTGTTGATCGTCGCGGCCTTGGAACGTCGGCAGCTAATCGACTTCCATGCCTTGGCCTCTGAACTCAAGATGGACGTCCTGTTTGAAACGCATCACGAGCGTGAATTGGACCTGGTCCTTGAGTGGGTTCCCACCGCCAGATTAATCGGGATCAACAATCGCGATCTCAAGACCTTTACGACCGATCTCAACGTGACCTTTCGGCTGGCCAAGAGAATTCCAGCCGATAAAGTCATCGTCAGCGAAAGCGGCATCCGTTCGCGCGCCGATGTCCTGAAGCTCGCCGAGGCGGGGATTCACGCCATGCTGGTGGGAGAATCGCTGATTAAATCGGATGATATGGGCAAGAAGGTCGCAGAGTTGCGCGGAACGTCTGCGTGAAGCGTATCTCGTATTTCGTATCTCGCAAACAAAGATGAAAGGCATACTCGTTCCGTCTTGCGCTTCACGCTTCACGTTTCATGGGGAACGAAGTGGTAGCAGCAGAGCCTGTATGAATGTGGCCGGTTAGGGGGAGACGCAGGAGCCTGTGAAGGTCAAAATTTGCGGGATTACCAACGTGGAAGACGCCCAAGTTGCAGTCGACGCCGGAGCGGATGCGCTTGGATTTGTGATGTATGGCAAAAGCCCTCGCTGTGTGAAGCCGGCTGTGGTGAGCGCCATCATCGCAGGGCTTCCGCCGTTTGTCCTGCCGATTGGCGTGTTCGTCAACGAAGACGCCGGCATGGTTCGGAAACTCATGGAGGAATGCGGGTTCGCCCTCGCTCAATTGCACGGAGATGAATCCGCCTCCTATT
>JAOUEB010000323.1 GCA_029858925.1 Nitrospira sp. | reverse complement strand
GGTTGCGCGTCGAGGGCGGTTTGGCAACCAATACCCTCGAGTCGTACCGGCGCGATCTCACAAAGTTCCAGCAATACTTGGCGCAGCATCAGCTTGGAATAGGCGAACCGATTGCGCCGCAGGTCGTAGTTGCGTTTCTTGCTGTGTTGAAACGGCAGCCGCTTGCGGCATCGTCCATTGCCCGTATGCTCTCGGCGCTGCGCGGGTGGTTTCGTTTTCTAGTCCATGAACACATCGTGAATGTGAACCCTCTGCGTGATCTCACGGCGAGGCGACGGGCTGTCCGTTTGCCCAAGACCTTGACCAGGCAGGAAGTCGTCCGGTTGCTGGATGTGCCAACCGGTTCCGGCGCTGAAGATTGCCGGGACCGCGCCATGCTGGAGTTGCTGTATGCCTCGGGCCTTCGGGTCTCCGAGCTTATCGGGCTCTCGGTGTCGCAGATCGATTTGAACGCGAGTTGCCTGCGTGTCATGGGCAAAGGGGCCAAGGAGCGAGTCGTGCCGATGGGGCAGCAGGCGCGGGATCTGTTGGCCGATTATGTCGCATATGTGCGGCCGGTTCTGTTGAAAGGCCGGCCGTCGCGCGCGTTGTTTGTGTCGCGCCGCGCGCGCGCGTTGACCAGGCAGGCCTGTTGGAAACTACTGCGGCAACGCGCGCAGCGCGCCGGGATTGCGAAACCGATCTCGCCGCACATGCTGCGGCATTCCTTTGCGACGCATTTGCTGGAGGGCGGAGCCGATCTGCGGGCAGTGCAGACGATGCTTGGTCACGCCGATATTGCGACGACTCAGATCTATACCCATGTGGAGCGCAGCCGGTTGAAGCAGGTCCATCGGCAATATTTCCCGCGGCAGGCCGGCCGGCGGCCGGCGCGTCCATGACTATGCCTGGGCTGCCGGCAGAGTTTCCCCAAAGCCTGTGGGAAGACAACTGTTGTATCGGGACGCAAGGGCGTGAGAACTGATTGACATGTGTGGTGGGGACTTGATAACCTCCGCCGAAGCTTGCAAGAAAATTGGGCGGATAGCTCAGTTGGGAGAGCGCTGCCCTTACAAGGCAGAGGTCACAGGTTCGATCCCTGTTCCGCCTACCAAGAATGACTTGGTACGCGAGATCGGGCAAGTGATCGGATCGTCAATACATAGTATATATACATGGTTCAGGACGTGACCGCCGACCGCCGATGGGGTCTTGTCGCTCCGATCCTCAGCCATAAACAGATTTAAGGGGCCGTCGTTCAGCCTGGTTAGGACGCCAGATTGTCAATCTGGAGGTCGCGGGTTCAAATCCCGTCGGCCCCGCCATTTTTTCCGATGTCATGCCACAGATCTTCATCTGCAATCATGGGTTTTGAAGAAGGCGCACCCCTCTCCTGGCGATGCGCCAAGAGGGGGTGTGCCTCTAAATAGAGGATACAGCAGCTGGTGAGGCAGGGGACAGAGCCTAGCCGGGGCGGCGCGCAGTCTGCATTCCATCAGACCCACCATTTTCCCCAGTGTCTGGTAAACTCCACTTTACTGCATCGTGCAGTAACCAGAAAAAAGGAGAGGCTAGACTCCTATGTTTCAATCAGGTCCCATAGGGCTCATTGCTTCGCTCGGGGTCATCTCGAAAATCGTGCTGTTTCTTCTCTTCTGTTTTTCCATCATTTCCTGGGGCATCATTCTCTTTAAGTGGAAGGCGTTCCGCGCAGTCGACGAAGAAGACCGCCGGTTCATGGCGGTGCTCTCTAAGGCCAAAGATCTCGATGAAGTCGAGCGGCATGCTCGGCGGACCGTCGGGAGTCCCTGCGCGAGAATTTTCTATGGCGTGACCGAGCGGTTGGGCCATGTTTCCGGAGAAGGCCGGGCGGCGCATGGCAGCGGCGGGACGCCGCCGATCGATCGGCATGTCGTGGAGCGGACCGGCGCGCACATTGCCCAAGGTCAAATTGCCAAACTAGAATCGTTTTTGCCGTTTCTCGCGACGACCGGGAATATCAGCCCGTTTGTGGGGCTGCTTGGGACAGTGATGGGGATTATCGATGCGTTCCGTGAAATCGGCGCGCAAGGCACGGCGAGTATTGCCGCCGTGGCGCCCGGTGTGTCGGAAGCCTTGATTGCGACGGCGGCCGGATTGTTTGCGGCGATTCCCGCCGTCATCGCCTACAACTATTTTCTGACGCGCATCCGCCGCACGGCGTTCCACATGGATTCCGTGATTGTCGAGTTGCTTGCATTGCTTCCAGCCAAAGCGAAGCCAGCTTTCATCGAAGCGCCGGTTCCTGCGGGGGTGAAGGGATGATGCTTGAACATAGGCAGCGGCGCTTTTTGGCGGAGATCAACGTCATTCCGCTCGTCGACGTCGTGCTGGTCCTGCTGGTGATCTTCATGGTGACGGCCCCGATGCTCTATCGCGGGATGGATATCAAGCTGCCGACCTCCGCTTCCAACACGATCAAGCCGGAAATCCGGGCTGTGCTCACGATCGAAAAAGACCAGCGCCTCTACCTCGATAAAGATCAGGTGAGTGTCGCGCAGTTGGAGCAAAGGCTTCGTGTGCTGAAAGAGGAGCACAAGGATGTGTCGGTCTATCTACGGGCCGATCGTGATGTGCCGTATGGCGTGGTCGTCCAGGTCATGGATGGAGTCAAAAAGGTCGGCATTGAAAAACTCGGCATGGTGACCGATCCGACCGGCCCTGAGCGTGTCGTCGATGCTGTGACGCCGGCGCGTAAATAAATAGAGGCAGACGTTCATGGCACAGGCCTCGGGATCGGCTGATTTTTGGTTGAGCGATGAGCGGCAGGCCGATTTGAGCCGCCGGCTGTGGCGTGCGGTGGCCATTTCTCTCGTCCTGCATGTGGGCGTGCTGGCGGCGGTCGCCTGGATTCGGTTGCCCAAGCATGCTGAACGCCCCCTGGCGTCCATCGAGATTTCTCTCGCCACGATGCCGGCTCCGCCGGTGAAAGCAACGGAACCACTGAAGGCAGCGGAACCACCAAAGAGCCAACCCAAAGCGGTGGAGACGCCTGCGCCGGTTCCTCCTCCCCCAATGGCTCCGGCGCCG
>JAOUEB010000322.1 GCA_029858925.1 Nitrospira sp. | reverse complement strand
CAATGAAGGGCGGTTCGTGACCTTCGTGCCGAGAGCGGACGCGGAACGTGCCCTGACCGTCATGCGCCACCACGCGGTTGCGCACAAGGCCTCGCTGGTCGGTGAGGTCGGTTCAATCGGTTCAAGAGGCTCATCTCCCGTCGTCCTGAAGACCGTCCTGGGCACGCACCGCATTCTCGATCTGTTATCCGGCGAACAACTGCCGAGGATTTGCTGACCAGCGTATCTCGTGAAGCGTGAAGCGCAGGACGGAAAGAGCGTTCCTGTATCGGGTATCGTTGTTTGCGAGATACGAGATACGCTCGCCTTGCACGCCTCGCGGAGTCGGCGACGCGGGCTTCACGAGGCCCGCGCGTTAGAGCCATTTTGTGACGAACCGTTATGAAGAATGCTGGCTGAGGCGCACTTTGCCACGGCTATCAGGTGGCCAGATGACCCGAAATGCCCCAACGCTGTGAATTGAGAGGTCTAGGCCGTGACCGGCTTTCTCGTGGAACAGCTTGGAATCGCACGGAGCATCGAACGACGCCGGTTCGTGTCTTTGTGGCATGGCATATGCGTAGCGATCTCAGCTGAGGCCACAGTTACTTGAAATGCCCGGTCTTATGGGGTGTAGAGATGATCCGGGCAGGAAGCGGAAACGGCGGGTTCCGAGGAGTGTCACACATCAGATGATTTCGCAAATTCATGCGCGATATACGGCACTGGCCCTCCTCTTCACCTTCTGTCAGGTGATCGGAGCGATGTGCGCCGTACCTGATCTTTCGGAGCAGCACGAAATTGCCAGCTTGATTGAGGACAGGATGGCCTGTCCGATGGACGAGGCGATCATGTGTCCGCCGTCACTCACCTCGTCTCCGGAACGGCACATCAAGCAGAGCGTAGTCCTGGGTGTTAATCATGCGGCGATCCTGCCAGGTCAGGCTGTCATCCCGACTGTTCCCAAGGCCGGGATGCGATGGTTCCGGAGCAACGCCCATTCCATTGTCCCCGTCTCCATAGAATCCTCCTCGGTCCTCCGAATCTGATTCCCTACCTCCGACTCGATCGTTTCCCACTCGGCTGTGAAGGCTGAGCGGGCGGCCGTTTCTTTTGCCATCGGAGGTGTTGCCGTGAGACCAACAGGCATTCTCTATCGAGCGCGAACTGCCTCTTTTCTTCTCCTATTCGCCGTGCTGCTGCCATATGCGCCCGTTCACGCGTCGGATGAGTACGGCATAAATGAACCGCGCCTTGACCTTCCCGGCCTCATCCGAGAATTGGAAGAATCGAATTCCGAGATCAAGGCGGCCCGCCAACGGTGGGAGGCGGCGAAGGCCGTCGTGCCGCAAGTGCAAACGCTTCCGGACCCGAAGGTCCAGTTCGGCTATCAACGGATGCCGATGATGGAGCCGTTGCAGGGCGCGATGTATGGAGTCGGGCAGGAGATTCCGTTCCCTGGAAAACTCCGGCTCAAAGGAGAAGTGGCGCAACGCGAGGCCGACCGGATCGAACAAGAATATCGGGCCGTACGTCTCCGTCTCATCGCCAGGCTCAAAGAAGCCTATTTTGATTTGCACTTCATTCATCAGGCGATTGAGATTGTAGAACGGAACAAAATCCTGCTGATGCAGTTCGAAAAGACGGCCAAGTCCCGCTATGCCGTTGGACAAGCCGCCCAGCAGGACGTGTTCCGCGCGCAGCTCGAGATCTCGCGAGTGTTGGATCGCCTGGCGGTGCTCGACCAGCAGAAGGAGAGCTTGCATGCCGCGATCAATCGGCTCTTGAACCAGCCGCCCGACGGCCCGCTCGGAACGCCGGGGGAGATTCAGGTGACGATGGTGACGCTGCCCTTGTCGAAACTGAACCAACGCGCGGAAGATTTCTCGCCGATCCTGCAGGCCTCCGCCAAAGGGGTAGAACGGGGTGAGCAGGCGGCGGCGCTTGCCCGAAGGGAGTTCTATCCGGATTTTGACGTGAGCGCTCTTGGCCTGCGGAATGACCGCATCAATGAGAATGGCTATCAGGTCATGCTGGGCATTCGCCTTCCCCTCTATTACGCAACCAAACAACGGCAGGCGGTGAAACAGGCGTTGGCCGAAACTACCGAAGCGCAGGAGAGCTTCACCAACACGCGGCAGGATCTCCTGTTTCGGGTGAAGGATGACTTCGTTCAGGCGCAGCGGGCCGAACGGCTTGTGACAATTTTACGCGACGCGATCATCCCGCAAGCCACCCTGGCGCTCCGAGCCTCCCAGTCCGGCTATGGAGTCGGCAAGGTCGATTTCCTCACGCTCCTCAATAGTTTGCTCACCTTGCAGGAGAGTGAATTGGAATTACATGGCGAAATGGTCGCGCACGAAAAGGCGCTCGCGAGACTGGAGGAAGTGACTGGTGGCCCGTTGACGAACTCCGGCTCCCTTCCTCCCGGCGATGGCGCGCGCATGGTAGGCGTAGCAGAACGGATCACGGAAGGAGCGTTGCGCCCATGACGAGGCCAACGGTTGTTGCAGGCATAGCGGCCATAGTTGTTGTCGGCCTTGCCATGGCATTGTGGTTCGCGAGTCGCGAGCCGGCATCCTTGCCGGCCGGTTCACCGCAAGAATCCGGTACCACCATGCCCGGCATGAAGCAACCCATGGAGATGCCGGTGCCGGCGCAGCATGGCCAACCTGAGCAAGCCCGGCAGGAGATATCGGGTCCTGGCGACAACAGGATGACGATCGCCCCTGAACGGCTGCAAACGATCGGCGTAAAGTTCCAGAAAGCAACGCGGCGCCCGCTCGACAAGGCGATCCGCACGGTGGGGCGAGTCGAGATTGATGAACGTTTGGTGGGGCGCGTCAATCTCAAATTCGAGGGGTGGATTGAGAATCTGCTGGTGAGCGCGATCGGTGATCATGTCAAGAAGGAACAGGTTCTATTCACGATTTACAGCCCGGACTTGGTGGCAACCCAGGAGGAGTACTTGTTGGCGCTTCAGAGTTATCGGGAGTTGGGAAAAAGCGAGTTTCCAGAAGTGTCCCGTGGCGCCAAGGACTTGCTCGAGGCCACCCGTCGACGTCTCCAGCTCTGGGAC
>JAOUEB010000321.1 GCA_029858925.1 Nitrospira sp. | reverse complement strand
TGGGATTCTGCTCCAGCTTCTTCTTAAGCCGTTCCATCAGCGTATTGAGCCCCTCCATCATTTGGCGCTCGTCGCCGGCACCGCTCTGAGCCGCCATCGGCGACGCCGCCGGGTGCGTCATCGCAGCTGGATTGCCCAATGTCCAGTAGAGCACCCCGCTGGATGCCGGGATGATCATGACTAACGAGAGTGCGACAAACCGAAGATTGACGAGCCCTCCGGAAGTCGTCGATGCTGTTTCGATGGAACCAGTCTCCTCCAGCACACGGCGCTCCAGCTCATGTCGAGCCGCTTGATACTGTTCATCCGTCAGCAGCCCGTTGGTGAGATCCTGCTCCAGCTCTGAAAATTGCTGCCGATACACCGGCAGCGTTTTTTCCTGTTCACTCGTCATCTGCGTCTGGCGCCTCAACAACGGTCTCAGCAGAAGACCGAGGACACAGAGAGTCATGGCCGAAACGATCCCCCAAAATGCAGTGGTCATGAGCGCTTGCCTCCTTCTGCCATGAGTTGTTCGACTTTTCGATGCTCTTCCTCCGATACCACCGCATCGACGACTTTGTGCGCCCGACGCCGCAACGTAATGACCAGCACCGTGGCTCCGATCGTCAATAAGACAAACGGCCCCACCCACAGCAGCGTGGTCGTGGCTTTTAACGGCGGCCGATACAGCACAAAATCTCCGTATCGCGACACAAGAAACTCAATGATCTCTTTGTCGCTCATATTCTTGGCGATCATCTCCCGAACTTCTCGACGGAGATCCTCCGCCAGTGGAGCGTTGGAATCAGCCAGGGTTTGATTTTGACAGACCAGACATCGCAGCTCGACGGCGAGGTGCTTGAGTCGCGCCTCGGCGGCAGGATCATCGGCCAATGGTCTGGCTTCCCCGGCCCAAACCGGTCCGGACACGCACAATATGATGAGCATGATCCATTTCATTGTGATTCGAGCTGCTTCACAAGCGGAATAATTTTCTGAGCGACCGTGTCAGGATTCAACGGCCCGATCTGCTTATACCGGATCACGCCCTGCTTATCGATGACGTACGTTTCAGGAACTCCGTAGACTCCGAAATTGATGCCGACTCGTCCGGCATCATCCATCCCGATAATCGAGTAGGGATTCCCCCATTGCCTCAGCCAGGCCATCGCTTCGTCCGGCTGATCCTTATAATCCATGCCATAGATCGGCACTTCACCGGACTTGGCCAACTCCATCAGCACCGGATGCTCGGTCTTACAACCGCTGCACCACGAAGCCCAAAAATTGAGCAGCCACACTTTCCCCTTCAGGTCTGCCGGAGAAAACAGTTTCTCGCGATCATAGAGCTGGGGCTGAGAAAAGTCGGGTGCAGCCTTCCCCACGAGGGGAGACGGAATTTCCCGCGGGTTGAGTTTAAGCCCCACCGCGAGAAATCCAACCACGACGACAAAAATGGACAGCGGCAACAGAAACCGATTCATGCCACTTTTCGCCTAGCCGCTCGCGCGGGTGCGGGCACAGCCGGTTCTTGCTTGCGCCATGCAAGTCGATACCGGCGATCACTGATGGCCAGTGCGCCGCCCAACGCCATGATAAAACATCCACCCCAGATCCAATCGATGAACGGCTTATGATAGAGCCGCACACTCCAAGCCCCGTCGTCGAGCGGCTCTCCCAACGCCACATAGAGGTCGCGCAACAGCCCCGGATCAATGGCCGCTTCGGTCATAATTTGATTCTGAACGGGATAGCGTCGCTTTTCAGGATACAAGACCGTGGTTTCACGACCGTCCCGACTGATCGAGAACGTCCCACGGGCCGCTGTATAGTTCGGCCCCATCACATCCTGCGTTCCGTCGAATCGGAATGTATAGTCGCCGATACTTGCCGTCTCACCCACATTCATCCGCACATCCTTCTCGGATTCGAAGCCTTTCACCATCGTCACACCGACGATAAAGACCGCAATCCCACAGTGCGCCACGAGCATCCCCCAGTATGATCTGGGCACCGACGCCAAGCGCTCCATGAGGCTATTCCCCGTGACATGCGTCAATCGCTCACGCAAGGACACCCCTGCGGTCGTCACAATCCAAACGGCCAGGAGCAAGCCGAGGCTCAGCAGCGGCGTCCAGTTCCCCAGGACAATCGGTAACGTGAGCGCGGACACAACACTCACCCCGAATGCCCACTTCAACCGCTTCGCAAGATCAGGGAGATTCGCCTTCTTCCATTGAGCCAGCGGACCGATTCCCATCAAAAAGAGCGCCGGAACCATCAGGGGAACAAAGACGGAATCAAAATAGGGAGGCCCAACGGAAATTTTTCCAAGGTCCAGCGCGTCTAAAAACAAGGGGTAGAGTGTGCCCAACAGCACCGAGCCCATCGCGGCGACCAATAACACGTTGTTGGCTAACAGCATGCCTTCTCTCGACAACATCGCGAAGCTGCCGCCCAACCCGACTTTTGGAGCGCGCCAGGCGTACAAGGCCAACGACCCTCCGATGACGATCGCCAAAAATGCCAGGATGAAGAGACCTCGCTTCGGATCAGTGGCAAAGGCATGCACCGACGTGAGCACGCCGGAACGCACGAGAAACGTCCCCAGGAGGCTCAATGAAAATGCCATGATGGCGAGCAAGACCGTCCACACCTTGAACCCGCCCCGCTTATCGGTCACTGCGAGTGAATGGATCAATGCGGTGCCTGCCAGCCAGGGCATGAACGAGGCGTTTTCGACGGGATCCCAAAACCACCACCCGCCCCAACCCAACTCATAGTAGGCCCAGCCGCTTCCCATCGCGATACCGACCGTGAGAAAACACCAGGCGACTGTAGTCCATGGCCGAGACCAACGGGCCCAGGCCGCATCAAGGTTCCCCCCTAACAAGGCAGCAATGGCAAACGCGAAGGCGACCGAGAAACCGACATAGCCCATATAGAGCATCGGCGGATGGATCACCATGCCGGGATCCTGCAGGAGAGGATTGAGATCACGCCCGTCGGGAGCCGCAGGAATCAACCGTTCGAACGGATTGGACACCGACAACATAAACAAGAGGAATCCCACGCTCACC
>JAOUEB010000320.1 GCA_029858925.1 Nitrospira sp. | reverse complement strand
GTGCCGTTCTTCAGTATCAGCGGGTCCGATTTCGTGGAAATGTTCGTAGGCGTCGGCGCGTCTCGTGTGCGCGACTTGTTCGAGCAAGGGAAAAAGCACGCGCCCTGCATCATTTTCATCGACGAAATCGATGCCGTCGGGCGTTTGCGCGGCGCGGGGCTCGGCGGAGGCCACGATGAACGCGAGCAGACGCTCAACCAACTGTTGGTGGAAATGGATGGATTCGACACAACGGAGGGCGTCATTCTGGTCGCGGCGACCAACCGTCCCGATGTACTCGATCCAGCCTTGCTGCGGCCGGGACGTTTTGACCGCCAAGTTGTGGTGAATCGCCCGGATGTCCGCGGCCGATCGGAGATTTTGAAGGTCCATACGAAGAAAGTGCCGGTTGCGGCCAATGTAGAGCTGGAAAAGATCGCTCGTGGAACGCCCGGTTTTTCAGGGGCCGATTTGGAAAATCTTGTGAACGAGGCAGCGTTGTGGGCGGCCCGCCAAAACAAGAAGGAAGTCGAGACCGTGGACTTCGAAATGGCGAAGGACAAGGTCCTGATGGGCGCGGAGCGCAAGAGCATGATGCTGACCGATGAGGAGAAGCGGATTACGGCATACCACGAGGCCGGCCATGCCTTGATGGCGAAACTCTTGCCGGGAACCGATCCGGTTCACAAGGTGACGATCATTCCCAGAGGCCGGGCTCTCGGTCTGACGATGCAGCTGCCGACCGACGACCGCCATAATTATTCGAAGGAGTTCTTGTATAACACACTGGCGATTCTCATGGGCGGACGGGTTGCGGAAGAACTCGTGTTCAAGCATATCACGACCGGCGCTGGCAATGACTTGGAGCGCGCGACGGATTTGGCGAGGAAAATGGTCTGTGAATGGGGCATGAGTGAAAAGTTGGGACCGCTTACGTTCGGACAGAAAGAGGATGCCGTTTTCCTGGGCCGTGACTTTTCAGCCAAGCGGGATGTCAGCGATCAAGTCGCGTTGGAGATCGATCTTGAGATCAAGCGCTTTGTGACCGAGAACTATGATCGCGCGAAACGCGTGTTGACCGAACAGATGACATCCTTGAAGGCATTGGCCGAAGCGCTCTTGGAAAAAGAAGTGTTGGATGCGCCGGAGATCGATCAAATTCTCTTGCAGTCTTCCTCTCAAACGGTGCCTGCCTAGACGTACTCTCGATAGGCAACGGCTCCCTGCTGGAAAAAGGAGCTGTTGCCCAGACGTGCGTGTTTCTTACCTAGATAATGAACAGGGTTCGTTGCGCTTCGCGCGATGCGAGGCGATTCCATCTGGATATCGGCTGTGGCATCGATCACGCGAGGCAGCATGGGACACACTTCCTTGCAGGCGGTAGCGCGGCAATCTTGGCTCGTTGCCAAGGGACGGGAAGTCAGGTGCGGCGAGCGTCCGCTGATCATGGGCGTTGTGAATGTCACGGCCGATTCGTTTTATGATGGGGGGCGATATGCCGAACCTGAACGGGCCATCGCCCATGCGATCGAGTTGGCTGAACAGGGGGCGGACATTCTTGACATCGGCGCCGAATCGACGAGGCCAGGCGCCCAACCGGTGAATGAAGAGGATGAGTTGGCGCGAGTGGTGCCCGTTGTCGCTGAGCTGGCCCGTCGAGTGACGGCGCAGATTTCGGTAGACACGACCAAATCTCGAGTAGCGCAATCGGCATTGGATGCGGGCGCCTCCATCGTCAACGATGTGAGCGCGCTGCGGTGGGACGAGAAGATGGCATCGGTGGTGGCGCGATCAGGCGCGGCGGTTGTGTTGATGCACATGCAAGGGACTCCCCAGACTATGCAGACGGCGCCGATGTATGACGACGTGGTGGCGGAGGTCGCGCGCTTTCTCGGCGAACGCATGCAGGCAGCTCTGGAGGCCGGTATTGCTAAAACGAACATCGTACTTGATCCAGGCATCGGTTTTGGTAAGCTGCTGGAGCATAACCTCGAATTATTGAATCGTTTGCAGGAGTTGGCCATGTTGGATCGTCCGTTGCTTGTCGGAGTGTCGCGGAAAGCCTTTATCGGGCGAATGGTCGGCCGTGCCGCAGAGCATCGTGAATGGGGAACGGCCGCAGCAGTTGCGCTTGCAGTCGACCGGGGCGCTCGAATTCTGCGCGTCCACGATGTGGCGATGATGACCGATGTCGTCAAGGTGGCGGCGGCGATCGGAAGTGGCGCGCGCTCAGCCAGGCAGGCGCACGATGCGTAAATTATTCGGCACCGACGGCATCCGAGGGACCGCCAATCTCGATCCCATGACCAGCGAACTGGCGATGCAGCTAGGGCGGGCGGCCGCGCACATTTTCATGCGGCGGGCTGGGCGTCATCAAATCGTTATCGGCAAGGATACGCGCATCTCTGGGTATATGTTGGAGTCTGCCTTGACGTCGGGGATCTGTTCCATGGGCGTCGATGTCCTGCTGGTCGGGCCAATGCCGACGCCCGCCATCGCCTTTTTGACCCGCAGTCTCCGGGCCGATGCCGGCGTCGTCATCTCGGCATCGCATAATGCCTATCAGGACAATGGGATCAAGTTTTTCTCGAACGATGGGTTTAAGCTGCCCGATGAAGTGGAGGCCAGAATCGAGCAATTGATCGTCTCCGATGAGATCAGTCATCTTCGTCCGACGGCGGATTTGATCGGGAAAGCCTATCGCATCGACGATGCTGATGGGCGGTACATCGAATTTACCAAACGCTCCCTGCCTCGCGAGCTGGATTTTCAAGGGATGAAGCTTGTCGTCGATTGCGCCAACGGCGCCGCGTACAAGGTGGCCCCGACGATTCTCAAAGAGCTGGGCGCTAAGGTTGAAATTATCGGAAACCAGCCGGACGGCATGAATATCAACGCCGGTTGTGGGGCTGTCCATCCAGGAAAGCTCCAAGAAGCGGTTCTCCGTCATCAAGCCGATATCGGGATCGCGCTGGATGGTGACGCAGATCGGGCGATTTTCGTGTGCGAACAGGGGACGATCATAGACGGGGATCATGTCATGGCGGCGTTGGGACTCGATCTTCACCGGCAAGGGCTGCTGGC
>JAOUEB010000319.1 GCA_029858925.1 Nitrospira sp. | reverse complement strand
AGGCTCGCAAAGCGAGTCATGAGCGAGTTTACAACCGGCGAGAGTGTTGAAGTCATCATTGATGTCTCCATATCGTTCTCGCCAAACTTCGACTCAGGCAACGTGGAAGGGGCACTCCGCTGGATAGAACGGCTCCCCAAACCAGCCGGCGCGAAATGAGCCTGAGGTTGCTGGCTAGCCTCAGAGCAGCGCCATCGCAGTCAGACTCACCAGCAAGTTGTTCACCGCATGCGCGATCATGCCGGGAACGGTTGCTATTCTGCACGCACGGACTTACGCATGGCTGGACACCCAGTGTGACTGGTGATAAAAGCGCCTCTCTGTTGATTTCCATTTGGAAAACAGGTATCGACTAGCATACTGCCTGTTGTCACCGATGCCGGTAGTCTGGATAGCAGAGCGTATGACGGTGCAAGAACTCATCCATGGTAAGCGCGACGAAATTCTCCGCCTGGCTGCGCGGCACGGCGCGAGCAACGTCCGCCTGTTCGGGTCGGTTGCGAGAGGTGAGGCCGGCCCGGAGAGCGACGTTGATTTTCTCGTGGAACTGGAACCTGGACGAAGCCTGTTCGACCACGCTGCCCTGTTGCTGGACCTCGAAGACTTGCTCGGACGGCGTGTCGATGTGGTCACTGATCGCGGATTGCGGCTGAAAATTCGTGACCGAGTCCTGCGAGAAGCTGTGCCGGTATGAAGGACGACCGGGCGAGGCTCGACGACATCCTCGAAGCCATCGAACGGATTGAACGTTACGCCCAACGTGGGCGTCCGGCGTTTGAAACCGACGAACTGTTGCAGACCTGGCTGATTCATCACATTCAGATTATCGGCGAAGCGGCGCGCAAACTCTCAGAGACGGCACGATCCGCTTCGCCGGAGATTCCCTGGCGTCAGATCATGACCATGCGGAATGTCTTGGTGCACGATTATTTCGGTGTCGATATGGAAGAGGTGTGGGTCGCGGTTCAGCGGGACATTCCGGATCTCAAACGCAAGGTTCAATCTCTACTTCATCGGCTGCCCTCACAATAATCGGAATCGATCCAGCCGTCTCCGCGCTCCGTCCTCTCCATCAGCCTCTCAGCAGCGCCATCACAGTCAGACTCACCAGCAAGTTGTTCACCGCATGCGCGATCATGCCGGGGATGAGGCTGCCGGTCTTTTCATAGATCCAGGCCCACAAGAATCCGCTCCAGAGCACGCTCACGAAGCCGATGAGCCCATAGCCGTGCGCCAGCGCGAAAATACTTGCGCTGATAAGCGCAGCAGGCACGAAGGAATACCTGCGGCGGAGCATGGCAAACAGCAGGCCGCGAAACGCAAGCTCCTCGAAGATCGGCGCAAAAATAATGTATTCCAATAGACTCACCGTCAGCGCCGACCCGGAGGCCCATACGAGATTGGGATCGAACCATTCAGTCCAATGGTTGGTCACATCCAGCCATTCGACGGCTCGTCCCATCACCCACTCGCCCCAGAGTCCCGCCGCGATGGCGGCAAGTGCGGCACCGATCAGCCGTCCGAGATGCGCGCGTTCAATGCGCAGGCCGAACCCGCTCTGAAAATCGAGATCGGCCGGTTTGAGCAGATGTACATAGGCCAGCGCCAGCAGGGGCAGATTGGCCAGTGGAATCGCCAAGGCCCGCAGCGATGCATGCTCAATGGGAGGAAAGGATAGAAAGACCACTGTAATCAACGCGCCAAACGCACCGCCACGGAAGAGCACTGCGGCGCCGGTCTCGCCCGGCCATGGCGGCGGTATACCGGGTAGATGGACGCGCAAGGCCTCCGTCCGCCTGTTGCGCAGCCACGCGAGACTCAGGAGCACGGTGGAGCCCAGGATCAGACAGGCAAACTCGACGGTCATCAACCGATCCGATCGGTTCTGGAGCCGTGTCCCTCGAACCTCACGTTGCTTCGACACTGCCGCCGAGAGCACCTGATCGTCGGCGCGTTGAGCCAACCTGCCTGCCAAGCTGTTGTAGAACCATCCGGCTGGCAATGTTTCAGCCAAGGCGGCTTGCAGCTCTCCTGTCCATTCAGAGTCCAAGGTCTCAGGGCCATAGGCTGCTTCGATCCATTGGCCAAAGAGAGGCAGCGGCGCATCAAGATCCTGCCACGACTTCGCTTCGGCCAGCGCGTCCTGTTCCTGCCCTGATTCGCCCTGGAGAATAGCCAGCCGCAACTTCGAGAGCGGGTCGCCGGTCGCGCGCGCAAGCTCTTGGTACCACTGGATTGCCTGGAGCCGTTCTCTCTCGCTGCTGCCGACCGTCCATTCGGCAAGTCGCTGTTGCCAGACAGGTGACCGGCGAAGTCCGTCTTGTGCCTCCATGATGCGGCTGACCATCAGTTCGAGGGCACGATCCGGTTCGTCAATCCTTTCGAGTTTTGGAAACGTTGCAGAAGACCAGAGGATCGTTCCGAGAGCCGCAAGCACGACGACCGCCGAGACCACGTTCACCACGCGTGAAAAAGAAGACTGAAAAGGCGCTGTCGAGCGTCCCGGCAGAGGCCCTGCGTCAATCTCCGCTGGCCCTTGCGGTTGGCCGATTGGTAGGGTGTCGTCGCTCATACGCGGCGACTATAGCATGCGTCGTTGACCGCTCTATACCCCTCAAAATGGCTACGCGGCTCGTCAGGCCTTGCGAGTTTCTTCTTTAACCGTCGGATGAGAGCCAATTGGCACATAGCCTCCAGGCCGATCTTGGCTTATACTATCGCGAGTTAACTATCTAAGATTTCAGGGAGTCTCTGTGATAGTACAGGAATTTCTTCCGCCTCAGCGGCTGTTGCTCGGTCCAGGTCCCAGCCAGGTGCATCCACGGGTGCTCCAGGCTATGGCAGTCCCGTTAGTGGGACATCTCGATCCGGCGTTTCTCGGCGTGATGAACGACGTCCAAACCCTGCTGCGCCAGACGTTTGCGACGGCCAATCGGTTCACTATTGCAGTCTCCGGCACTGGTTCCGCCGGCATGGAGGCAGCCATCGTCAATCTCGTGGAGCCTGGCGATGCCGTCATCGTTGGGGTCAACGGCCTGTTCGGCCTGCGCCTCGCCACCGTCGTT
>JAOUEB010000318.1 GCA_029858925.1 Nitrospira sp. | reverse complement strand
GCACCGAGCGAAGAGGCGAATCGTACTCTGTGCCGTACGTTGAGCTTCTGAGCGACGCGAGAACAAAGCTGGTGGAATTTTTCAGCATCCTGCTAGAAGGGCTTGCACTCCTCCGCTATTCCGGCTAGAAGATTCCCCCATGGTTCCTACTGTTGAATGGAAAGACGGCGCTGTCCGTCTCGTGGATCAAAGCAGGCTTCCTGGCGCCGTTGAGTTTCTTGACTGCCGTGACTATCGTGAGGTCGCCGACGCGATCCGTGCGCTGAAAGTCCGAGGGGCGCCCGCGATCGGCGTAACGGCAGCGTTGGGCATTGCGTTAGGCGCGCAATCCGTCAACGAGACAGAGTACCGGACCTTCGCTCAGGCTGTCCTCGCGATCTGCGATCACCTCGCCGCCACCAGGCCGACCGCCGTCAATCTCTTTTGGGCGATCGAACGGATGAAGCGAAAACTGGAGTCCTTGCGGAGCCAGCCGATCTCGTCGATCAAACAGGCTCTGATCGAGGAGGCCCAGGCTATTCTTGAAGAAGATATCGGGCTCTGTCGGGCGATGGGACGGTATGGAGCGGAGTTGATCAAGGATGGGCAGACGGTGTTGACGCACTGCAATGCCGGCGCGCTGGCAACAGCTGGCTATGGGACGGCCCTCGGCGTCATTCGCGCAGCCTGGGAACAGGGCAAAAAGATACAGGTCATTGCCGATGAAACCAGGCCGGTGCTGCAGGGTGCGCGGCTCACGGCGTGGGAACTCATGCAAGATCGAATTCCCGTCATCCTCATTACTGATAATATGGCAGGCTCGCTCATGCGGCAGGGAAAGATTCATCTCTGTGTGGTCGGCGCCGATCGCATTGCGGCGAACGGCGATGTGGCCAACAAGATCGGCACCTATTCAGTGGCGGTGCTGGCCAAGGCGCACAACATTCCCTTTTACGTCGCTGCGCCCTATTCGACCATCGACTTGAAGACGCTGTCGGGGGCCGACATTCCGATTGAGCAACGCAATCCACTCGAAGTGACGACGATCCACGGCAGCCACCCGGTCGCGCCTGACGGCGTGGCGGTCTACAACCCTGCTTTCGACGTGACACCGGCTGAATTGATCACCGGCATTATCACCGAGCGGGGGGTCTTCAAGCCTCAAGACCTCGCTAAGCAATTTCAGTCGTAATCGTTTCAAAAACTTGTCCGGCGCATCACTTCGAACGCCATCGTCATCGCCGCGTGGCGGTTTTTCACACCGAGGCGGCTATAGATGCCTTCCAGATGTTTGTGCACCGTGCGCGGGCCGATGCTGAGGATCAGGCCGATCTCAGGACTGGTCTTGCCGTTGACGACCCATCCTAAGATTTCTGTTCCACGCGGGCTTAATCCAAGACTGGCGAGTGCTGCCTGTGTCGCGGATGGCCTGGTCTCATCCAGAACTAGCAGACGGAACTGGCTCTGCCTCATCAGCCGTATTGTCATGGTTCCCTCTGAACCATGAATGACGAGGGGATGGGGTGCGGGCGGGAGCGCAGTTGGGGAGGGGGCATGAGCTTCCTGCACTTGCAACCGTGGCGTAGTGCGCTTCCGCCTGATGCGCAAAGTGCCGTTGTCGAATAAGAGAAAATAGTGGGGGAGTCGTTTCTGTTCGCCGCAATCACATACACATACCGTGATGGACGGGCTCCCGATCCCCAGCGTTTTTAATGGTTTTTGGCGTTTCTCGCCTTTCCGATCCTGCGCCAGGGACGGCTGTTTTACGGCTTCTTTGAATCCGTGACCAGTATTGACTATGCTGTGACCATGAATGGAGTACGGATTGCGGACTTGAAAAGCAGGTTGAGCGAACATCTTCGCAAGATGCGGGCTGGCCGAACAGTGACGGTGCTGGACCGGAGTACCCCGATTGCCCACATAGTGCCGTATGAAGAACCGAACGCATCATTAACTGTGCGGAGTCCGTTGCCTGACGCGCCGCTGCTCAAGCAGATTCAATTACCGCCGCCCTTGCATCTTCGCCGTGACATCGTTGCGCTGCTTCTGGAAGAGCGCCAAGGAGAGCGGTGATCGCCTATCTCGACTCCTCGACGATACTCAGGATTATTCTAGGCCAGGACAATGCGTTGAAGGAGTGGCGATCGATTACCCAAGGGGTGGCCTCTGCGTTGGTCGAAGTAGAGTGTCTTCGTACATTGGACCGATTGAGGCTGACAGAAGGTCTGGAGGACGCCGAGATCGCCGTTAGGCGAGAGGCCGTGTTTCGATTGCTGGAGGCGGCCGAACTTGTGGCTCTGACCAATCCGGTGTTGGCAAGGGTGTCGCAACCGTTGCCCACCGCACTTGGCATCTTGGATGCGATCCATTTGGCGACTGCTCTGCTCTGGAAAGATCGGAGTGGGGCCGATCTTGTCATGGCCACGCATGACGACGCGCTGGCGACAGCGGCGCGAGCCAGTGGGTTGCGAGTTGTTGGTGTGCCTGCTTAGGTCGTAGACTCTTGTCCTGTTTGTCCTGTTTGGTTGCAAGCCTCTCCGCGGCCTCTTATAATGCGGCGCGGGTTAATCAATTCTTCATCTATCTGGAGGAAGTGTAAGAATCATGAGTGAACGTACATTGGCGATTATCAAGCCCGACGCGGTGAAGAAACAGGCGATCGGAGACATCATTAACCGGTATGAGAAGGCGGGACTGAAGCCGGTGGCGATGAAGTTGATGCAGATGTCCATGCCCGTGGCAGAGGGCTTCTACGCCGTCCATAAGGCGAGGCCGTTTTTCGGGAGTCTTTGCGGCTTCATGTCGTCCGGTCCTTGCGTGGTCTTAGTGTTGCAAGGCGAGAATGCGATCAAGAAAAATCGGGAGCTCATGGGCGCGACCGATCCCGCCAAAGCCGAGGCCGACACGATTCGAAAAGCGCACGGCGCCAATATCGAGTTCAACGCCGTCCATGGCTCGGATTCTCCTGAAACGGCGGCCTTCGAGATCGGCTACTTTTTCCCCGGCATGGAGATCTTCGGTTAAGCGCCCTCCTCTTTGGAGGGCGATGAGTCTATTACCCTTCACACATTGTCATCTTCGGATCGGAGGGAGCGCGGT
>JAOUEB010000317.1 GCA_029858925.1 Nitrospira sp. | reverse complement strand
CTGTCGCTGGTGCTTCAGATCGTCGTCAGCATTCTGGCCTCCATCGTCATCAGTTGGTTCTCGCGCCGGCGCGAATATGGGGCCGATGCGTTTGCCGCCAAGGTGTACGGGAAGGACTCCATGATTTCGGCGCTCCGCGCGATCGATCGATGGGTCAATCGCGCGCAGTTTCAGTATTCGACGCAGGACGCGCTCGCGACCATGAAGATCTCCGGCAGAACCGGCGGGTTCATGAGCCTGTTTTCCACACACCCGCCGATCGAATCGCGCATCGCAGCGTTGGAACATCTATAACAGCGACTCCGCATCCGAGACTCGGTGGCGGGACACTCTTCCCGCCACCGAGTCTTCTAAAGTCCATCCTCACGCTTTCCGAAAAAACGAAATGTGGGCGCGATATTCCTGGATGGCCGCGCCAAGCGCGGCTGCACCCATCGGAATGTTGGCATCGAGCGTGTCCTCAATGGCTGGATCGTCGATCTCGACATCATACCGGTCCTGGATATTCGTCCTCACAGGACCGGCAGTGATCTCCCTGGGCATGAAGATTTCCTTCCACACTTCCTTTTCCACCAAACAGACGTCCCGAAATCGTTCATAGAGCAAGGCCAGCTTCTCCGGATCGGTCACCTTGGCACGAGCGTCCATATCTCCATTCCTCCGATCTATGTGCGGGATGGCGCCATCACTTCGGTCGATCCGACGCGCGCGGCACGGCAGCCTCACCAATTGTGAAACGCATCGTTCCGACTTGATTCACGGCATGGAACGGCTGTTGTCCCAGCGGGGCGATAAACAGCTTCGCCACATAATGGCCCGGCTCCCATCGTTCTCCGGACTTTTTCATTTCGAGATACCCATACCGTTCATGACCCGGCACTTCAAGCACATCTTTTCCCAATACTTCCAGGCTCAACTGTCCTCCAGGCTCTTCACGAAACCACTGCACCCCAAACTGCGTAGGATCTTCCAGCGGAGCCACTTCGAACACAATATAGACTGCCGGTGTCTCCTGCGGAAAAACGGCGCCCGGCTCGACCGGTCTCAGCCTGGGATCGTGGGCATACCATCCCGTTCGCCCAAAGGTATCCCAGTCGACCTCGTACCCCTTTGCCATTTTGATCCACGTGAACAGTGACTGGGGAACCCCTTTCTGTTGCTCGTCGAAGGAAGGACTCTGTGTCACTCCCACTTCGGTGATTTCCTGTTCTTGAGGCGCGAGGAGGTCCTTCGCCTGACTGGCGCGGATGAACCCCAGTCCACCACACAACATGCCGGCTGCGATCCAGCTGCGCAAGAAACACACCCACACATGATAATACCGTCTGGCCATGGCTTCATCGTATCGGCGCGCCAACAGCCGGTCAATCATTGGACGTCAAACTTGTCGTCCGAACCAGCTGTGATACAGTACTCGCTGATCCATTTCAGCGACGGACAGATTGCTATGCCGGAAACACCCTCGTCTTTGCCGCGCCAGACAGAAACCGATTCCGGAGATCCCCCGCAATCCGCCGGCTCTCAGCAACAGGAGCTCGGCCGCCGATTCGGCATGCGCGATGGGCTCTACCAGGCCGTCACGCAAGGCGGAGGGGAGCAGTACCTGTCCGCGTTTGCTCTTCTCGTCCATGCGACGCCGTTGCATTTGAGCATCCTGTCCGCCATGCCTCAACTGTTGGGGGTCTGGGCGCAACTCGTCTCCGTCAAAGTGTCGCATTGGTTCCCTAGCCGCCGATCGCAGATCTTCTGGGGCATCGCCGGACAATCGGCCTCCTGGATTCCGATTCTCGCCCTGCCCTTGCTGTGGCCCGAGCTGGGCCCCTGGCTGCTGATCGCCGGCGTCGCGCTGTACTTTACCTTTACCCATTTTACGTCCCCGGCGTGGAACAGCCTCGTCATCGACCAGCTTGATTCCAATGAACGAGGCATGTACTTCGCCCAGCGGTCACGAGTGATGGCCTTGACCAGTTTCCTGGCGCTCGGCCTTGGCGGTATCGTATTGACTGTCTTCGAGCATCGGCAACTCCTCTGGATCGGCTTTGCCGTCATGTTTCTCACCGCCGGCTTTTGCCGTAGCGCATCGCTCTTCTCTCTCGTAAAGGTGTGCGACATCCCGCATCATAAATCGACCGACAATCCAACCGGCTTTCGGGTATTTATTCGAACCGGCATCTCAAAAGACTTCCGCCAATTCCTTCTCTTTTCCAGTCTCATGCACCTGGCGGTGCTGATGACCGCTCCCTTCTTCGTCATTTACATGCTGCGGGACCTCCATCTTGCCTATTGGGAATATGGCTCCTGGCTTGCCGCGGGGATCATCGGCCAATTTGTCACGCTCCCTGCCTGGGGGCAGTTCGGCGATCGCTTCGGGAACAAAGCGCTCCTCACTTTTACAGGACTGTTGGTCCCCATCCTGCCCATGCTCTATCTATTGAGCACAGCCTGGGGCTTTCTCGTGGCGGTGAACTTTTTCGGAGGAGTGGTCTGGGCAGGACTCGGACTCGGCCTCAACAACTACGTCTTCGACTCGGTGCAGCCGACGGATCGAGCCAAGGCCGTGGCGATCTCCAGCACGGTGAACGCGATCGGATGGGCGCTGGGAACGCTCATCGGCAGCTGGCTCATCAGCTCCGTCCCGGCATCCTTGCAGCTTGGAGCCTTGGACTTGCACCCTGCGTCCAATCTGCCGTTTCTGTTTTTTCTCTCCGGCGTACTTCGCCTGATCGTCTCTGCATCGTTGCTCCGCACGTTTCACGAACCTCGCGTGGTGGAATTTCACGCCCACCATCGGTTGCTGTGGGAACTTCCACTGCTCAAGCCATTGCGCCAGCTCTCCTTCCGCCGCCGTTAGCCGCGCATCTCGCAAACAAAGAGCAGACAGCCTATCTTTCCCTCCTGCGCCTCACGCTTCACGAGCAATATGCTCCATGCACCTTCACAACGAATTGTCACGATTCATGCTGGCTCCTATGGTATCGTCGCCGGATCGACGGCCCGATGCTGCTCCTCTTGTTTCAATTTCTCGAAGGTCTGATCCGCATGGCTGCGGACATGGTCCGGTGTCACCGTCGGCGAAGACGGCTTCGACT
>JAOUEB010000316.1 GCA_029858925.1 Nitrospira sp. | reverse complement strand
GTGCCTGGCATGCCTTTGTCGTTGGTGGGAGTTGCCAATCTTCGCGGGACGGTGGTTCCGCTAGCCGACTTGAGACCGCTATTGGGGGCGCCAATTTCCTCGGCTTCGAGATATGCCGTGATCGTGCGGCACGGGGCTCGGCAGATCGGCATTCTGGTTGACGAGGTTCCTGAGATTCGGACGATCCAGGCGGATGATGTGCTGGATGGATTGCCTGGCGAGATGGGTCGGAACCGTCCTTTTCTTTCAGGACTGTTGCGGATGGACAGCCGGACGAGCGGGTTAGTGGAGGTATCCAGACTGTTGGCCATGATCGAAGGCACGGTCGATCAGCAAGCGGCGTAAGTCATGACCGGCGGTCAGACGACCGATACAGGCGAAATGCGATGAGTTCTAAGAGGCAATCTTTTATGGGTGGCGGGTAGGAGGATGGTTATGGTGAGGCGTAGCACATCGACGACATCGTCACTCGGTTTGCGGTTCAACAATCTAAAGACCCTGCCCAAGCTGATCCTCGGCTTCTCCTCGGTCGGCGCCGTAATGGTCATCGTGGTTGTGGTCGGACTGATCGGTCTCAATTCGGCGAAACAGGAGCTGCAGTCCATTTACGACGGGTCGACCCTGGCGCTCTCGAACGTCGGGGTCAGCAGTACCAATCTTGGCCTCTATCACAGCGCGCTGCTGAACACAGGCCGTCAAACACGAAAACAAGATTTCGACGATGCTGTTGCCCCGCTGGCTGACTTGAAACGACAGACGCTTGCGCCTCTTGAGGCGTTCAAGGCGTCTGAACTCCAATCATCCTCGCCGGACGAAGGTGAGAGAAAAAGTAGTGTGGTAGCGCTTCAGAAAGCGTTGAAGGATTACTTTACAGCATCGGAAGGGGCAATCGGGGCATTTTCCGACAGTTTCAATGCCTCGTTGTCGGACGAGCAAAAGCAGGCGATGAGAGATTTGGGCCATTTCTCACTGTCGGTGGATGTTGCGAACAAATACGGCATCTCCACGATCGAGGTGCGCGAGTTGATGAACAAGGTGCGTGAAACGGCAAAAGAATTGAACGACAAGGGGCAAGCGGAGGCCGACTATCACGCCAATATGGTGTTGATCGGAGGGTTGTTCGCTCTTCTCTTGGGAGGGACTATCGGCTATGTGTTCGCCCGCAATATGGCACGCAACATCGTCCATGTGGCTGACGTCGCCGGACAGGCCGCTGCAGGGAATCTGCAGGCTCGAGCCAAGCTGGAGAGCCGCGATGAGATCGGCCATATGGCGACGGCATTCAACACTATGTTGGATCGAATCACATCGCTCGTGTCGACCGAGGAAGAGCGGGACACGATGCAAAAACGCCTGGTTCAATTCCTGGTATTGGTGTCGGATGTGGGGAAAGGCGACCTGACAAAACGAGGCGAAGTAACGGCCGACATGTTTGGAAACTTGGCCGACGGATTCAATCTCATGATTGAGCGGTTTGCGCAGTTGATGCGGCATGTCCGAGAATCAGCCGAACGCGTCAATAAATCAGCCGGTGCGTTACGGGAGAACGCCGGGCAGATGGCCGGAACCGCCAGACAGCAAGCGGACGAATCCATGAAAGCGCTCGGCGCGGTCGAGCGTCTGGTGATTTCGATGCGCCAGGTATCGGATATCGCAGGCGCATCGTCCGACTCCGCCCGCCAAGTGTTGCAAGCCACGGAACAAGGGCGTATCGCCGTGCAGGAAACCGTGCAGGATATGGAACGGATTCGATCCGCAGTGCAACGGATGTCCAAACAGATCAAGTCGCTGGGCGATCGGTCGTTGGAAATTTCTCAAATTGTATCGACGATCCGAGAAATCGCCAACCAGACGAACCTTTTGGCGTTGAACGCCGCGATCGAAGCGGCCGGCGCGGGTGAAGCCGGCGCCCGATTCGCCGTTGTTGCCGACCAAGTGCGAAAATTGGCTGAAAGTTCCACGCAGGCGACACGTGAAGTCTCGGATCTGGTCAAAGTCATTCAAAGCGAGACCCAAAATGCGGTGGTTGCCATGGAACAGGAAACCCAGGCGGTGGAAGCCGGATCGGCTTCCGCGCTTCGTACGGGCGACGTGTTTCGTGATATTTCGACGATTGCAGAACGGTCCGCGGAATTGGCGCAGAATATCGCCTCGTCTGCGGTTGAGCAGGCGGCTTCGACTGATCTGGTCGGGCGCTCGATCAAGGATTTTACCGGCGGCGCCACGGCGACACAGCATGCAACCGACCAGGCGCGCGCGACGGTGGAAGACATGGTGAAGTTAGCCGAAAGTTTGACGGCATCGGTGGCGCAATTCAAATTGGCGTAAGGACCTCGATTATCCGGAGAGCCTGCCAGGCTCCAGCATTGAGAGACACCGATGAGCTCGGAGTTTGATCAGGAAAATCTCGTCAGCATCTTTGTCGTGGAAGCGTTGGATGGGATGGGAGTCGTAACCAAGGCCTTGCACCCAGCCGACGACAGTCTTCCTACGCCACAGCAGATTCACGAACAATTTATCATCGCGCACCGTATTCGAGGCGCCGCCGCTCTGTATGGGTATGACGGAGTCGCCAGACTCTGCGAACGGCTGGAGGTGACATTCGAACAGGCGACGACTATTCCCGATGTCGAATGGCCGCGGGCAGTGGGCGCCATGCGGGAGACCGTAGAAGGCATTCTGACGCTGGTCAAGGCCATCGGCATCGGTAGGAGTGAAGATCGGGCGATGGTGGAGCGATGTTTGGCATCGTCTGAAGGACTGCTCCCAGATGAGCCACACTTGCCGGTATCTGAGCCTGGTATGCAGGAGGCTTTTGCGCCGGCGGCGTCGGCAAGTCAGAAGTGCGTGGCGCCGAGGATCGATGCCGAGGTGCTGTCGTATTTTGTGCCGGAGATAGAAGAGTATCTGGCCGCAATCGACAGGTTGATTCCGATGTTGCGCGCCAATGCCGACGACGCGGATGCGATCCATCGGCTCTTTCGCGCTGTACACACGCTCAAGGGCTCGGCCTATACCGTGGGATTCGAGGTGATCGGCGATATCGGCCATCCGATGGAAGAGTGCATGGTCGGGGTCATGGAGCGCCGTATTC
>JAOUEB010000315.1 GCA_029858925.1 Nitrospira sp. | reverse complement strand
CTCCTAACCCCTCACCCTTTACCCTTCACTGCTACTGGTAACTTCTCGTCGTCGGCTGTACGAACTCAAAGGTGAGCGGTTCCTTGTGTGGAATGGGCGAGCCACCCTCTCGATATTCCCATGCGGCGACGTGGGCAAATCGAGTATCATCGCGCTGTGGCTCACCATCGGCACTTTGATGCTCTTCCCGGAAATGCGCCCCGCACGACTCCTCTCGATACAAGGCATCGTGGCAGAGCAGTTCTGCAAACTCGAGAAAGTCCGCCACCCGCCCCGCATACTCCAGCTCTTGATTGAAGGCGTCTCCAGACCCAGGGATCGTCACATTACGCCAGAATTCTTCGCGCAACGCCGGAATCTCCCGTAGCGCCTGATTCAGCCCCGCGTCAGAGCGCGCCATCCCACAATAGTCCCACAACATCCTGCCAACCTCCCGATGGAACGAGGCGGCTGTTCGATGCCCTCTCGGTTGAAGCAGCTTCTTCAACCTGTCCGTCGCACGCTCCACCGCCGCTCGTGACGCACTGTGATCCTCCGCTAGCAGCTCAGTCTTCGTCGTGGCCAGGTAATGTCCGATCGTATAGGGCAGGATGAAATATCCGTCGGCAAGTCCTTGCATCAGCGAACTGGCGCCCAATCGGTTCGCGCCGTGATCGGCAAAATTCGCCTCGCCGATGACAAAGAGGCCGGAAATGGTGCTCATCAGATTGTAATCGACCCAGAGCCCTCCCATCGTATAGTGCGGCGCCGGATAAATACGCATAGGTGTCTGGTAGGCATCTTCCCCAGTGATTCGCCGGTACATATCGAACAAATTGCCGTACCGCTCGCGCACAACATCGGGGCCTTGCTGCTCAATCACATCGCTAAAATCCAAATAGACCCCCTGGCCGCCCGGTCCGACCCCCCGACCTTCATCGCACAGCGCTTTGACGGCGCGAGAAGCGACGTCTCGAGGCACCAAGTTGCCGAAACGCGGGTAGCGGCGTTCTAGGAAGTAGTCCCGTTCAGAAGGGGGGATGGCGCCCGGAGACCGACTGTCCGACGGCGTGGTCGGCACCCAAAGCCGCCCGTCGTTGCGGAGCGATTCGGACATCAGGGTCAGTTTGGCTTGATGTGTTTCAGCCGGCGGGATCGCCGTGGGGTGGATCTGCGTGAAGCAGGGATTGGCGAAGGCGGCCCCTTGTTTCCATGCACGGTACGTCGCGGTCACGTTGCTGCCGCTCGCGTTCGTGGACAAATAATAGACATTGCTGTACCCGCCGGTGGCCAACACGACGGCGTGCGCCGTATGGGCTGAGATCCGCCCTGTAACCAAATCGCGGACCACAATCCCTCGCGCATGCCCGTCGTCGACAATCAGATCGAGCATGTCAGTGCGCGGACGCATGGTCACCCGGCCGCGCTCGATTTGCCAGCAGAGCGCGGAGTAGGCGCCCAAGAGCAGCTGTTGCCCCGTCTGGCCCCGGCAATAAAACGTCCGCGACACCTGCACGCCGCCGAACGAACGGTTGGCGAGCTGGCCGCCGTATTCCCTGGCAAAAGGGACGCCGAGCGCCACACATTGATCGATAATCTGCGTGCTGACCTGCGCGAGTCGATAGACGTTCGCCTCGCGTGAACGGAAGTCCCCGCCTTTGATCGTATCGTAGAAAAGCCGCGCGACGCTGTCCCCATCGTCCTGATAATTCTTCGCCGCATTGATCCCCCCCTGCGCCGCAATACTGTGGGCGCGCCGAGGGCTGTCCTGGAAACAGAAGCACTCCACGTCATAGCCGAGCTGGCCCAGCGTGGACGCCGCACTGGCGCCGGCCAAACCGGTGCCGACGACGATGATTTTGATCCGCCGCTTGTTGGCGGGGCTCACAAGCTTCTCGCTGAACCGGCGCCGGTCCCATTTAGTCTCCAGCGGCCCGGATGGAATCTTCGCATTGAGTATCATCACGCGCCTACAATTCCAAAAAAGATGGCGAAGATGATCGCCAGATTGCCGAGCACCACGAACAGCCCCACCGCCAGCCCAGCCCTTTTGAACAGGCGGTTGAATGCCGCATGCTCGATCCCCAGCGTCTGCAAGCTGCCGGACACCGCATGACTCAGGTGCACGCCCAGCGCGAGTTGCCCGACGAGATACAGCGCCACGTAGAGCGGGTTCTGGAAAGCATGGACGACCTTGCCATAGACATCGAGGCGGCCGGCCGCATCCAACCGATTGTGAACGGACGGATCCGCGATGCCCGCCGTCAGATGCAACAGATGAAAGACGATAAACAGCACCAGCACGCTGCCGGTGAGCGCCATCGTGCGCGAGGCCAAGGACGCGCGCCGATATTCGCGGACGGCGTACGCCACCGGGCGGGCGCGGCGGTTGCGCAAGGCCAACCGGATCGCCAAGGTGATGTGGACAATCACAACGCCGAGCAGCCCAATCCGCGCGGCCCACAACAAGATTGGCATGTCGCGCAACGTAGCGGCGTAGCTATTGAGCGCTTCGGGCCCTTCAAACACTTGCAGGTTGCCGAGCATGTGGAACACGACGAACCCAACGAGCCCCAGCCCCATCAGCGCCACGACCACTCTGCTGCCAAACGACGACTGAAAATGACTGATGTGGCGCATTACCCCCCAATCCTCATGCCAGGAACTGTCGCTTCCTCACTCTGCATCGCCGGCCATGCTTTCGCTCCTTATGTACTCTGCTTGCGCCAAGACCTCAAGTGCAACCGCTCTTCTTCACTCCCTTCAGAGTTTAGGATTCTGCGCGCGCTCACGATCGCAATTGGAACAATCCAGTTGGGTGTGCGAAACAAGTACTCCGGCAGCGGTCGGCAGGGAGCGCTCAGGGGCTAGCGTGCGATACAGGAGACCGCGGCTACAGGGAATCTGCCGAGATCGGCGGCCGCGGAGTAATGCGCCTGACCGGCGGCTCGACCAGATCGAATCCGTTTGCCCCGGCAATGATCGTATCGAGTGCCATAACGCAATTCCGCCCTGACTCTTTGGCGGCGTAGAGCGCCTTGTCCGCTTGATCGACTAACTCTAACGGCGTGTACGCTCCCAGCTTCGTCGACGAAACTCCACAGCTTACCGTCAGCG
>JAOUEB010000314.1 GCA_029858925.1 Nitrospira sp. | reverse complement strand
GCTGGATCGCTTACCGGATGACTGCAGTCTGGACGATGTGCTCTATCATCTGTACGTTGTTCAAGAGACTGAGCAGGGTCGTGCTGAGATCGCTGCGGGGAAAGGTGTCACGCATGAGCAGGTTGCCGCGGCTCTCCGACGAAAATGGCAAGTCGGCGCCGGCGCATAATATGGGCGCCTGGTGCGCAGGCTGCACTGGACGCCGCACTCGGCTTTATTGCGCAAGATTCGCTTAGTGGGGCACAGAAGGTTCTTGATGGAGCCCTCGCTCTGGCAGAATCGCTGGAAACGCTTAGCGAGCGCGGGCGTGTGGTTCCAGAGCTTCAAAATCCAGCCATTCGCGAGGTTTTCGTGCATTCCTACCGTCTCATCTATGAAATCCGAGAGTCGGAAATCCAAGTCGTCGCCTTTCTCCACGGGGCGCGGGACTTTGTCCGTTGGATCCAGGACCAGTCCTAACTGCGTACAGGAAGAAAAAGGCTCCGGGGACCGTTGATTGCCACCCATCTCAATAATAGACCAATACTTCCAGCGATGGCTTGCTGACGCGCGACTTTGCCGGAGGAACGGGGATGATCCTGTCCGTGGAATGAACTTCTATTGATGGGGAAGCAGGGATTATGCGCTGACAGCGGTGAACGTGGTATTACCGATCTGATCCTATGCGAAGTGTTGCAAGGAGTTACGATAGATGATCAATGTGATGCAGTGCGGGAAGTGCTTTTGAAACTCGCGGTCTTTGAAGCAGGCACCGTTGAATTGGCCTTTGAAGCAACTCTATACTACCGGCGGCTGAGGGCGGCTGGACGAGCTGTTTGCAAGGCCATTGATACTCTGATCGCGACCTTTTGTTTGCTGGATGGATATGCCTTGCTCCACAATGACTGTGACTATGATCCGTTTGAAGAGGTTTTTGGTTTGAAGGTCGTGCATCCATAGAAGGGAGGCCCGACGTATGGTCAATCTACAATATCCCCGCAGTCCTAAATCTCTCCTTGGCGGTGTCGCCCATCTGGGGCGGTTGATCGACAAGATCAGATTGCGCAATGCGGGCCAGATTCAAGACTACAACTACCTCACCGTGGGGTTCGACAAGTACCTGATCGATTTTCTCGGCATCGATGCGAAGGCATTTGAACAGCGGGTGTTGGCCGGTGGGGCGGATGAGGAGTTGCTGGCTTGGGTTCAGGCTAATGGCAAGTCGGTTACTGACGCGGAGATTCGCCTCTTCTCCAGAAATCTGCTCAAGGCCGGACCGAAGGACGATGAGATTCGCCAGCGGTTTCAGAGCCGCCTGGAAGACATTGCCGCCAAACGCGGCGTGCCGGTCGGTTCCTTGCCGCTTGTAACGACATGGGCCGATGTCATCGAGTTGGATGAAGACAGACTGTAGTTTCTCTGGACGCGTCGGTCATCATCTCGATAGCCTAAATCTGGGGCAGGAATGGAGTCACAATCAGCTATTCTGCCACGGTCGTGATCTTATGGCGGTTTGAGCGAAGGGGGCGATCACTCAGTTTCCTGTAAAATAGGCTGGTGCTCTCCAGATGATGCTGGCGCCAGGATTGCGCAGCCACCTGGAGGAAGTTGCAGGCTCCAGATCAACAACCTCATCACGAAAGGGTCAACATGATGATAAAAACCATTTCAACCGTCACTGCAGCCGCAGTGTTGCTCGCATTCTCGAATCTGTTCGCTCAGACTGAAGCCCCTCCGGTGGCTCCAGCTCCGCCTGACGCACCGCAGACGACGACCCCAGCTCCTGCTCCGACCCCGGCCCCTGCTCCGGCTCCGGCCCCTGCCGTGGAGAAGGAGAACAAGGCCAAGAAACACCAGGGCGGCAACGAAGACGAAGGGAAGGGGAAGCACAAGGGTAAAGGCCGGAGTAAGGATGGTAACAAGATGCGCGGGTTAGATCGGGCGGATGAAATGGCCGGCGAACATGGCAAGCAAGGGCGTGACAACGCCCGCAGCCGTGGCAAGCGTGGGAAAGACTAATCGAGATTTCTCGCGGGAGTTTCTCAATGAAGCGGCCGGTCCTTATGGGCCGGCCGCTTTTTCATGTCGGGAGCAGTATGAGACGGTGGAGCTCAGTGCTGTCTGCTAGAGGGCCGGAAGGGACAGGAGTTTCTTCATCTCGCCGTGGGCCATGACGACTTCAGGGGCGCGCTGCAGGGCTTCGTAGTAGCTCCGCTCGAAGCCGTCGCCCAATTCAGAGGGGCGGATCAAGCCTCGCACTTCAGTCAGCAGGACGGCCACATCTTCTACGTTCAGGCTTGTCTCATCGTCCAGTAATTCGTCGATTCGGACGACCAGGTTGGACAGGGGATGAAGCCAGGTAAACCACGGATCGTTCATCACCAGTTGCAGCAATTGTCCCGTCGAATCGACCCGTCCATAGATCCGTTCAAAGGTCAGCTGTTCGGCAACGATCAGGGCTTTGTGCAGCCCCAATAATCCGTGCCGCACGTCGGTGAGCGTTTTGTGAAGAGGGCTGGTTTCCCGGACACGCAGTTGTTTGGATGAAGTCGCCATGAAGTAATTCTAGCAGGCCTTTTAAAAAATGGAGGTCAAGAAAGGGTGTCGCATAATTCTTTTGTCCTGGCCATGGTTTCTTATCGGCTGTCGCATGCCGGGGCTGTAATTGGAATGAGTTGAGCATGGAAAAGTTCTTGAAAACTCAGTGACTTGGGACGTTCATAAATCTAGGAGGGGCAGGCGACTGCCGTAAAATGCAAACAGTTCTCCGGTCAGGCGTCCGACCTGGTCAGGGTCGGCGGGGAGCTTGCGCCTGATGTAGTCATTGAGAATACGGCCGTCGGGGGCCTTATGGACGTGTGGATGCCGGAGATTCATGCGGTATCGCTGGACCGCGGCGGCAACGCGGCTAATGAATACGACTGTGCCGTCCGGCTCGATCAGCTCGACAATGCCGATGTGGGTCAGAGGATCATTCAGTTCTCCATCTCCGTTGAAGTCCCAGGTGTTGTCGAAGAACACCAGGTCGCCGGGATGGACGTTTGGCCTCCGGTGGATTGTGCCCTGTTGTCGTACATGGTCGTAAATAAGCCGGACGCCGTTGGCCTTGGGATCGCCG
>JAOUEB010000011.1 GCA_029858925.1 Nitrospira sp. | reverse complement strand
CGCTCGATTCTTTGATCTTGTACTGGACGATGAACTCGATGGCGAGAATGTTCATATCGCCGGTCAGCATGAGGGCTTCCTGAGGGACCATCTGTTGGCGGCCTTGTTGATTGGTCCGGAACCCGACCTCCACGCGATGAAGCTTGGCGACCTTCGGTTGAAGCACGCTTTCGATGACCGGGATCTTGAAATGGGGACCGGGCTCGACTGTGCGAACTGGGGTCCCGAACCGCTTTACTACGCCTTCTTCATCGGGCGCCACGATAAAGACGCTCTGCCACACTAGAAATATCAGCAGGGCAGCCACGATGAGATTAATAGCGCCGCCCGAAGGGAGCATGTTTTTGAGCCCGCCGGGAGGAAAGATATTCTTGAATTGAGACTGAGCCTGCTTGAGGGCATCCTCAAGCGGGTCGCTTCTTTTGCTCCAAGGATCTTTTGGGTCCCAGACCATATAAGTATTCACCAATATTATTATGAAAGATTGCTAGCTCGGTCACCTTAGCAGACTGCCTAGAAATAACGCAACCACGATAATCTCTAACGGAGACCGGTGCGTGCCTCTTTCAGTCGTCAACAACATTTATCCTCGCATCCCGCTCACATAGGCAACGGTCAACGGTTCATGAGGGGTTCCAAAAATGTGTTTGGCGGTCCCAGCTTCAATTAGGCGTCCCGTTCCGTTTTGAGTCCAGAACAAAGCGGCGTAATCCGCGATGCGACGGGCTTGCGCAAGATTATGGGTCACGATTAACACGGTGTAGCGGCTCCGTAGGCTCACGATCAGGTCTTCAACGATACCGCTGGAGAGTGGATCGAGTGCACTGCAGGGTTCATCCATCAGGAGTACTTCAGGCGCGAGGACCAGCGCTCTGGCCATGCACAGCCGCTGCTGTTGGCCACCAGATAGCGCCAAAGCCGGTGAGTCCAGGCGGTCCTTAACCTCATCCCACAGCCCCACATCGCGCAATCCCGTTTCGATGGCGCCGGCAAGCCGTTCCCGATCCCGGAGCCCGTGCTCACGCAAGGGAAACTCCAAATTCTTCCGGATCGAGAGAGGAAACGGATTCGGTTTCTGGAAAATCATGCCGACCCGGCGGCGCAAGTGAATCACATCGGTCTGCGGGGCGAGTACGTCGAGGCCGTCGAGATGGATACGTCCCTCCACCCGGCATCCGGCGATGAGATCGGTCAGGCGGTTCAGAGATGTGAGGAAGCTGGTCTTGCCGCAACCTGACGGCCCCACGATCGCCGTGATACATCCTTGATTGATCGCGAGTGTCACACCGTGGAACGCGGGTTTCTGGCCATAGTGCAAGCTCAGCTGCTCAACTTCGATGAAGGGCTTGGGCACACAGCAGGCTGGTCGCTGCTCCAGAGGAGCCCAAGGCTGAGTATCCGGCGTAGCGCTAAACGGTTTCATACTGTGACAATCCTCCGGCTCAGCCAGTGCTTGGTCAGCCAGGATGTCGCTCCATTGATCGCGAGCAGCGCAAAGATCAATACCAGCGCTGAGGCGTAGGCGTGGCTGTCTCCCCCGGAGACATTCATGGAGAGGTCGAAGATGTGAACAGACAGCGCCCGTCCGGAATCAAGCAGCGATTGCGGCATGCGATCCACATAGCCGCTCGTAAAGATGAGCGCGGCTGTTTCCGCAATGGCTCGACCCACCCCCAGCACAAGACCAACCAAGAGTCCCGGCACAGCTGCCGGCAACAAAAGATAGAGCAGTGTCGTGGTCCGCGAGAGTCCCAGCGCGGCGGCGGAGAGTCTGTAGCCGGTCGGTACGGTGCGGAAGCCTTCTTCTGTCGAACGGATGAGGATCGGCAGCACCATGCAGGCCAGCGTAAGACCACCGGACAGAATCGAGAAGCCGAGTCCCAATGTCTTGCAAAAGAAGGCGTTGCCGAAGAGTCCAAACACAATTGATGGTACACCCGACAACACATCGAGACTGCGGCGGGTCAGCCGTCCGAACAGACTAGTGTCCGTGGTGAACTCAGCCAACAACACAGCGGTTCCGACGCCGAGGGGTACGGCCACTCCAAGACAGACGCCCAAGATCAACAGGGTCGAAACCAGAATGGGACCGATCCCGCCTTCGCGCCCGGCGTTCCGAGGGGGGGTGGTCAGAAACGCCCATGAGATGTGACTCAGGCCGTGCCAGATGATATCGCCCAAGAGCCAGCAGAACGTAGCAGTGACGAGAGCCGCCGCACTCCACACGAAGGTCGTGGCGAGCCTTTCCCACCCACCGGGGTGTGGTTCCAGTGTGTTAAGCATAGATCTTTTCACGGCTGATCCGGTCGGCTGCTCCGACAAGTGCAGCGATCATTCCCATCAAAAACAGGCCGCTGACAAACAACGCAGCGCGATGATTCCCGAGGGCGTAGGCCATTTCCAGTGCAATATTGGCGGTCAGGGTGCGCACCGGATCAAAGAGACTCTGGGGAGCCTGTACGACGTTTCCGCAGACCATCAAAATCGCCATCGTTTCTCCGATGGCCCGGCCGGTTCCGAGGATCACACCGGTGAACAGCCCAGATTTGGCTGCGGGGAAGACTACCCCGCGAATGGTTGCCCAGCGTGGCAGCCCCAAGGCAGCCGCACCACGCAGATATTGTGGGGGGATGCTGGCTAGGCTGGCATCCGCCATTAAGGCGATCGTGGGTAGAATCATGATCGTGAGGATCACGATCCCAGCCAGCAGGCTCGGCCCAGGGGGGTGGATGGCTCCGATCAGCGGCACAAGCACCACCAGGCCCCAGAACCCATAGACGACGGATGGAATGCCTGCGAGCAGTTCAATCAATTTCCGATAGAGCCGCCCAAGAGCCGGTGGCGCGTAGTATTGACAGAATACGGCTGAGAGGATACCCAGTGGGGTGGCTACGAGTACGGCGCCGATCGTCGCGAAGAGGGTCCCCCACAACATGGGTGTGAGGTTGTAGAAGTGTTCGGCTGGATGCCAGGAGGGGTCGGTAAAAAACCGAGCAATGCCTATGTGCTGCAGGGCAGGCAGTGCATCCAGGACGAGGAATAGCACGATGAGGAGCACAATGCTGCCTGCGATCGCGGCGGTTCCCCGCAACAGCCAGAGCAGCAGACGATCAGTCGGCCAACGGGACAAAATATTGTTGTCTGATGAGGTCATGTACGGCCTTTGATTGTGCGTATTCGATGAAGGATTTGGCCAAACCAGAGGGGGAGGTTTTAGTCACGAGATGCAGTGGCCGCGAGAGCGGAAAAACTCCTTTTCGTACGCTCTCACTCGAAGCCGGTACCTCTCCGATTGGAAGCAGCCTAATGGGGGCCCCGTGGGTGGCATCGTACTCAGCGGTTCCAATGGACACGTACCCAATGGCAGTACGATTGCCGGCTACCGTCTTGACTCCCTGTTCGTTGTCGCCGATCACCACATGGGCTTTCACATCCGAAGCTCTCAATTTAAAGTACTGCAGAAATACTTCTAACGTGGACCGGCCGTCGGCCTTATTCACGACGGTAATCGGCGCGTCCGTCCCACCGGCTGCTTTCCAATTGGTGACCTTGCCCGTATAAATCGCGACAATTTGCTCATCAGCAAGGGCCTGCACAGGATTTTCCCGATGGAGAATGATACAGACGCCATCGTGGGCCACTGGGAATGCCTGGAGGTCCCGTTCGTCGTCCTTCATCGCGCGTGAAACCATGCCGATATCTGCGAGCCCTTGCCGAGCGTCGGCGATCCCGCGCGACGATCCTCCGGTCTGGACATCAATGCGCACGTTGGAGTGGAGGCTCTCGAATTGTTTGCCCATTTCGGCGATCAACGGAGCCACCGTGCTCGAACCGGTGACCACAAGCTTCCCGTTCAGTTGATTCGAGGCGGTTCTTTGGTCTTCCGCCGATGCCGGGACGTCCGTGAACACAGTTATCATTACCAGAGCGACCAGAAGGGCGTATTTTTTCGGTCTGCACAAGACACGACATATATTCATATACATATCTCTATCATGGCGGTCATGTGCAATGATTCAGGTGACCGCGCCTCCGCACGACGAACCGGATCCGGCCGTGCAGCCATAGCAATGGTTGCGAGTCACGATGCGGCGCCGGTGGAGCCGAGCTGGCTCGAAGTCGCGGATATGAGCCGGCGTGCCATGGTCGACCGGGAGTTCGAGCATCTGATTGAAATCGCAGTCGTAGAGCGTGCCGTCCCATCCAACCGAGAGGGTGGAGCGGCACATGACACCGGTTGCGGCAGCCGGACTGAAAGCATTGGCGAGGCGTTCCATATACCCGGCATAGTTGCCGCTTTCGACAAGGAATTCAAGAAAGCGGCTGATCGGCATATTGGTGATCGTGTAGAGACGGTTGAACGTGATGCCGAACCGGGTTGAGAGCTCCCGTTTGAACAGAGCTTCCGTCGGCTCCTGTTTCGGCGGCAAGAATGCGCCGACCGGATTGTAGACCAGGTCCAAGGCGAGCCCGCTCCCATCCTGTCCGTACCCCAGACGGTTTAACATGCGAATGGCCTCGATCGATTTGTCGAAGACGCCGTCTCCGCGTTGAGCGTCGGTTTGCGAGGCACGATAATAGGGCAGTGAGGCAACGATCTCGACCTGATGGGCCGCCAGGAATTCGGCGAGATCCCGTTGAGAGGGCAGGAGCAGCACGGTCAGGTTACAGCGATCCATCACATGCCGGTTAAGTCCCCGGGCTTGTTCGACCAGCCAGCGGAAATTCGGGTTCAGCTCCGGTGCGCCTCCGGTGATATCGACCGCAGGAATATCCGTGGTAGCCAACGCGGCCATACATTGCTCCGCGGTCTCGCGCGACATGCTTTCGATACGGTCGGGTCCCGCGTCTACGTGGCAATGGCGGCAGGTTTGGTTGCAGAGCTTGCCGACGTTGATTTGCAGAACCGAGATTCCGGTTGCGTGGAGCGGGAACAGTCCGGCCTGATTGAGCTGGAGGTCGAATGGCAGAGTGGAGGCCGTTTGTCCGAGAATCCGAAGCTGTTCGGACGATGAGGCGAGGGGGTTGCTTCGGCCAAGCAACGTGAGAGCCATTTAGCAGCAGCCTCCGTCGGGAGCGCAGGTGCTGGCCGTTTCACTTGCTTGTTGTCCGGCCCGATTGAGGATCGCGAAGTGCTGCGCATACCCCTTGGTTTCCAATACTGCGAGGGTTTTCGAGCAAATTTCCAACGGCTCCCCTCGGCGGTAGACATGGTGGTCGTCATCTGCCGCCTCGACAAAGGGGCCAGCCAGCAAGGCATAGTGGCCTTGCCATGTGCAGGGCGCCGGCGCAGGAAACACAGCGGTCCAGCGCGGGTCAGTTTGATCGAGCGGCAGTGGTTCAGGCGTTAGGAGAAAGTGGCCCACCAGTGGGGGATGGCTCAATAGGACCGCGTCATCCGGAGTAATCGGCTGAGGGATGCCGCGTTGATAGGTACGGCCTCGCTCATTGACGACGTGGTGAAAAGGCCCTCGAAGTGTCGCATAGCGAGACGTCGAGGGAGTAGTGGCCGGAGGAACCTTGTAGCCGGTCAATGTGACGGAAAAGAAGTGGATGCCGTCGATCACTTGCCATGGCGACGATGTGACCAAATGGATGCCGAGAAATCCCGCTTCCCTCATCCCCGCAATGTAGGCCGTCAGGGTGAGTGCGCCGGACAAACAGTCGCCCCACTTGTCCGCGTCGTGCACCAAGTACTGAGGCACGGTCTGGTCGGCCACAATGTCGGAGATGGTGAATCGTCCGCCTGGCTGCGCGACCCGGAACATTTCTCGAAAGACCTTCCGCTTGTCTGGCGCAAGATTGATGACGCAATTAGAGATGATCAGGTCGATGGTCCCATCCTCGACCGGCATCGCATCGGCCAGGCCCTTGCGAAACTCCACGTTGGAGGCCGAATATCCCAGATTCGCCGCGACGACCGAGGCGTTTGTCCGCGCAATCTCCAGCATGGTATCGGTCATGTCGATGCCGATCACGCGGCCTGTAGGTCCGACGAGCCGGGAGGCTTCGAAGCAATCAATACCACCGCCTGAGCCGATGTCCAGGACCGTTTCGCCGGCGCGCACCGTCTTCAGCCCCGCCGGAGTGCCGCACCCGTAAGAAATCTTGAGGACTTCTTCGGGAATGAACGATTTGAGCTGCGCCATGTCATAACTGGTGGGGCAACACATCTGCTCGCCGGTTGAGGCGGCTTTTGCATAACGATCGCTGACTTTCCGGGTGATTGCATCTGTCGGCATGGCGGCCTCGTGATGGTCTGACAGGGTTTCAGTCAGGCTGTATGTATCAACCCTGGACCTGCCGGGTCAATCGGGGTCATCTGCGAACCTCGGAACAGCAGGAAACATCTGTGCTGGGAGAACGATGCCCGTGTTTATGGTCCATTGAAAGATGTCGGTCTTCAGACAAGACCTTAGACCAGGATGGGAGATGCGAATGGGGGGACGGGAGAAAATGCCGGTGCTGAAGATGAATACGCACGGTTCCGGAGTGCGGACGAACGGCTAAGGCAGCGGTATCTATCAGATGTTGGCGAGCATCGATGAGAAGAGTTTTTCAAGACGCACGTTGGTCTTTGTGCGGTGAGGCATGGGATAGGGAGTCTCGGCGGGGCGATCGGCATACTGTTCACGCTCTTGAGTGGTGGAGTCCTGTCCTTGACTGGAGAGATCGCGCAGCAGGCGGCGCAGCTTGGATTGCAATTCTCCGAAGGACTTCCCTTGCTCCACATGCTCAGGATGGTCCTTTAAGTAGCCGCACCACCGGCCCTGTTCTTGCCACAGAATGTATTTCGTCGAGTGCATGATGGGGAAGTATAGTTGGATTTTGAAAGGCGGCAAGTGAAGTAAAAGACAGAGAGAGGCGGCTCCTCTGAATCTGCGGTAAGAGATCAGCCGCGCCGACCACTGCTGGGCTATCCGTGACACGGAATCACCAGTCACCACGGGCCGAGGGGCTTTCCCCTTGGCTAATATCCACAGGGCCTCATCCCCCTTCTGCATCAATCTGCCGCGGGGCAAGCCGTGGCGTCCTACGCAGGCAGGTCAAGCAGAGCGTATTACGCTGCTCGCGGTGGGGCTTGGGGCGGCGGCAGCGCTTGGCGACGTGACTGGCCGGTGAGGTCGCGCTTCAGATGCTGAAGCTTCAACTGCAGATCGTCGAACGACTTCCCTTGCACCACCTGGTCAGGATGGTCCTTCAGATAGCCGCGCCACCCGTTCTGTTCTTCCCACATTGTGTAGTTTATTAGTTGCATGGGTGAAGTATAGCTGGACATTGTCGGGCGTCAAGCGGAAGCAAGAAATGGATAGGAGCGCATAGTGTGTTCAGGGATTGGCGAACATCGCCACAAAGATCTTCTCAAAGCGAGCGCGGGTCTTGATCTGACGGGGGGTGAACACTCGTGGTGGCGCGCTGACCGCAGTGGCATGCTGGGACCGGTCGTTCTCTTGGCCGGCGAGATCGCGCTGCAGATCGCGAAGCTTGAACTGCAAGTCTTCGAACGACTTCCCATGCGCCATGCGTTCAGGATAGCCCTGCAGGTAGCCGCACCACCGGCCCTGTTCCTCCCACAGAATGTATTTCGTCGCGTGCATGATGGGGATAAGTATAGCGAGACTTTGCAGGACGGCAAGTGGAGAGGAAACCAGACGGCTCAGCACCGGCGGACGGTCAGTGATGAGCATCAATGCCCACCTCTACGAGATTTCTCTCGCGATCATTCGGCGGTCTGACCCTTCTTGAAACCGTGGAAAAAGTTTCAGGAAGTCAATGAGTTAAACTGAGAGAACGGCATGATGATGCGCCCTCACGCCCGCGGATCTTCACACGCTCCTACCCCGTCCAGTCTGTCTTTTCGGTCACTGTATGCTCCAGGCAGCAAGGCTGTTCTGCTACAGGAAAGGGAAGAAATCGACGCGGATTTAAATGGGCTGTTGCGCAATTCAGCCTCTCGCTGATATTGCTTTCTCGGCGCGTCCGGCGCAGGAATTGGTGCTACGGTCTAGTAGGCGAACAGTCCATGGAACAGTTGGCTAGGCGCAGGTGGAACAGCGCGCAAGGAAGATCAACGTCCGGTGCGTTGTGTGCCCCGCCACCCGGCGCAGGATTGCGACTCCCAAATCGCATCTTCCGGACTGTGTGATCCGGTTCTTCTTGGATGGCCGTAACGTCTTCACGTGTCTCGTCATTGGTGAATGAGCCAATCGACCACGCCCTCTCCTGACCATATGCCTGGCATTCCACGAACTCTTTGCCGATCGGGTCTTGAAGGACAGTGGTATAGGCTGTTCCGATCGGATGGGCTATACTCGCGCACATCGGACCCAGGAAGGATCAGACATTCGCAAAGCACCCGGTTATTGTGTCCAAGAGTTTGTCGCGATGAAAGGAGCAGGGTATGACGGGATTGGCTGGGCAGCAGGTCAGTGCGTACATGCATCGTCAGCTTGAGCTTGTGTCGCAGGAGGCGACGATTGTCGAGACCGCCGTGCGTATGCGGGAGCGGAGCCTGGGGTCCGTTCTTGTCGAATCGCTCGATCGACAGGCTCCGGACTGCCGCATTGTCGGCATCCTTACTGAGACCGATCTGGTGCGAAAGGTGCTGGCGCACGGGCTCGACGCCGATCAAACTTCAGCCGGGCGGGTTATGGCCAGTCCGTTGCTGACGATTGCGCCGGATCATCCCATGGTCGATGCCAGTCATCTCATGGAAACGCACAAGGTGCGCCACCTGGGTGTGTCGGATGGAACGGATGTTATCGGGATGATTTCCGTGCGGGATTTGGTGAAGTATTTTGTCGAGGCAGAAAGCGGTGCGGCTCGCGCTCTGGATAACGTCTATCGCCCCTTGAGTGTGTTGATGCGGACCGTTCTCGAGACCCTCGGCAGCGAGGAAACCGTGGCGGCGGCGGCCAAGCGAATGGCGGATAAGCGTATCGGCTCCCTGTTCGTCATCGAAGCCGGCGAGATGGTGGGGATTGTGACCGAGAGCGATCTGGTCCGAAAGGGAATTGCGCTCCGCCTCGATGCACACACCGTCCGGGTGGGGGCGCTGATGAACTCCCCGCTCCTCGCTATTGATATCAACCGGACAATTCGCGATGCCAGCGATCTCATGGCCAAGAAGCGGGTGCGCCACTTGGCGGTCACCGAGAACGCCAAGATCGTCGGGGTCCTCTCTATCCGGGATCTGGTCAAGATGGTGTCCGTCAGGGACCGGCCGGAGTTCCTGCGCAGGTAAAGAGAGGGGAAAGTGTCACAAGTTACTTCCGGTGCCATTCAGGCATGCTGCTACTGAATCATGCCGACTAGGTTGGGCGCTCAGGAGGCTCAACCTCGCTTGGACTGTCCCACAGTGATAACCCAACCGCAACAAGAGTGTATGCTCCAAGCGTAATCATCAATATGATGTTGGACTCGTACAAATTGCTCAGAAATACCCAATCAATAAGTCCGATGTCAGACACCAACATTCCAAGCCCAACCCAATTAAACCAACGCATACGGGCCGGCTCCTTTCAACAGTTACCGCTACCGTGTACGCAGCCTCTTGCATGTGAATTGCGGGCCGCGCTCCTATACAAGCCATCATACTCGTACAACATGAGAAGGTCGAACTCATTCACAACAATTGTCAACGAGGCGTCCGATTGCTGTGCGGGCATGAGTCGTATGGTATGAGCCGTGATTGTACGGCGGTTTTCTCGAAAAATAGGGCGAAGCGTGCGGGATCGGGCGTGTTGTGGCGGGATCGGCGTCAAGAGGCAGTATTCTTAACCTGCATTGTTCGGTGCGCTGTGAAAAGGCGCTCTCTTTTTGCTGGATACGAGATGCGCTGAACAGTATTCGAAATATCTAGTGGCCACAGGGGCGCCGGATGGGCTGCCGGTGGATTGGGACGATGTGAAGCCGGCGATCCACGGGAACCATCCCGTGGCCGGAGTCAATTACTTTGATGCCTCCGCCTACTGTGATTGGGCGGGGAAACGGCTCCCCTCTGATCCCGAGTGGGAGAAGGCGGCGCGGGGTACGGATGGCCGGATCTATCCGTGGGGGAATGAGCGGCCGCAAATCGGGATGACCAATTTCAACCAGAACCATTGTTTCTTCTGCAACATTTACGACGAGCGGCTGGCGCCGGTGGGACGCTGCGAGCAGGATCGGAGCCCGTATGGAGTCTTCGATATGGCCGGCAATGTGACGGAATGGGTCCAACTGACAGGAACGAGCGTGACTCATCTTCGTGGGGGCGATTGGCGAACAGAGAGGCGGTTTATGGAGCTGTCACGAATCAAGACTGAGGCTCCGCACGCGAGGGCTCCGGGTGCTAATCCCGACCAGGGTTTCCGTTGCGCCATGAACGTGCCCTTGCGTTGAATTGACGCATTGCCGATCCCGGCGTGGCAGGATTGGCTTAACCTGTATTGCGGTCTCATAAAAGTCGTTTGTCTCAGGGCGCTGTCAGCTCTTGAATGAAGTCCTTGTAGTCCGGCGACTCTTCAAGGAGTTGCGGCCCCACGTCAACCAGCGTCTGTACTTGTTCTTTCGTCAAGGAAAAACTGGTCGGGAGAGAGAGGAACAAATTGCGGCGCACGGGATCTTTCAGCGCTTCAAAATTCACTTCGATGACATAGGGATCGATCGCCGTTGCAAACTTGGGCAGCGGCGTTGCGCCGGGGCACTGGTCCAGCTTTTTCTGACAGGCGGCGATGTTCTTCTGCGCCTTCACCCGCTCCGTCCTCAGCTCTTTCATGGTTTCAATCGTTTCGACGCTGTAGTTCTCCATAGCGATCGTGGCCGTCTTGGATGCCACGGTGAACAGGCCCGGCGGGCTTTCGTCGTCACTGATCTCGTCCGTATCGATGGTATGGGCATTGACGACGATCACCACGAATTTCTCGATCTTTCCCTCGTTCATCAATTTCCTGATAAACCCGCTGGTTCGGCGATAGGCGGCTTCGATGGGGCGCAGTCCGATATTGTCGGCCAACCCCCCGTCCATCAGGTGCAGATACGGCAGCTTCGTGTCGTCCATATAGATGGCGCGATTCTTCGCCCAATAGTAGCGGCGTCGATTATCGTCGTAGTCTCCCAGGCCCATGTCATAGTCTTTCGGCAGCACAAAATTCGTGTGGGGATAGTTCTTGAGCGTGATGGGGCTCAGCAGGAAGGGAAAGGCTGAGGATGCGGCGACGGCCCGCGCAACGGGATAGCTGTTCAGGTCTGACACCAAGAAGTCGAATTGTTCTTGCGTGAACTCGAATCGCTCCCCATTCACCATGTTCGTGGCATTGAGTATGACGAACGGGCGGCGGGACGGCTCAGCCAGCGACGCGAAGGTTTTGCCTTCGAAGACATGATCGTTGTAATACTCGGCGGCTAGGTCGATTCGACTGAAATAGGGAGAGGCCAGTCGCACCCAATTCACCGGATTGAAGAGTTGCCGGATCAGTGTGCTTTGGACGTTTACGTCAAGGAACCTGTCCCGGAACTCCTGGAAGATCCGATCCCCGAACAGCCCGTAATAGGCCGCGGTGAACGAGCCGCCGGAGATCGAGGAGATGCAATCCACTTCGTCCAGCAGGCTCTTTTCGGCTCCCTTCCAGGTGATGCGCGTGGCCTTCAATTTCTCCAGCACGCCATAGGAGAGCGCGGCCGCTCTGGTGCCTCCGCCTGAAAAGGCCAGGCAGACGAACAGCGAATCGGTATTGTTGCTGTTCGCTTGCGGATTGAACCGATAGGGCGTGGTCGTCTGACCAGGGCTCAGCGGTTCATTCACCGGATAGTGCGCGCAACCTTGGAGCGTGAGAAAGACCGCACAAGCGAGGACAGCGCCGAATCTATGATTGAAGCTCAAAGCTCACCTCGCGGGGCTCTAACTCAGACGTGTCCTTGAGAATGATCGTGTACTGGTCCGGCGTATAGTTGTCGTACGGAGGGCCGAGCGACACCATGTGTCGGCCCGCTTCCAGCTCAATGACCTCTTCCGTTCGCCCGTTGAACTCATCATCGATGAGCACGCGTCGAGATCGAGGGAAATGCACCAGCAGATATTCCATCGGCGTCCTCCGGTAGTCGAAACTATGAAGATGAGAGGAAGATGCAGGCGTAAGGTACTTATCTCACAGTCCTTTGTCAATTTCCATGGAGACAGTACATGGCCGACTCTGTCCTCGTGCGGTGCGGAGCGGGTCTGTCTGGTTGTTGGTCTGTCTTGTTTGTCTGGTTCGAGAGGTGGTCTGAAGAGAGCAGATAGACCAGCGGTCTGGGCCTGGTCATAGGCGATCGGTCCGCCATAGCCACCCATAGATCGCCAGATTCACCAGAAGCAGCGCCGATCCCAAGATGAACTGAATTTCATGAGTTAAGGCGTTCGGATACAAGATCGAAGACAGATACCGGACGATGAAGTCTCCCCTGTACGTAGCCTCACCCGCTTGCGCCCGGAGCCAGTTCTCAAGCGGGGTGAGCGGACAGATCCAGCCGCTGAATTCGACGAAGGCGCCCCAGGCCACCGCCGGCAGGTGGAACCACACAAGCCGCGGCCATTTCATGAGCAAGAGTCCGCCAAGCAGGACGAAGAGCACGAAGCTAAAATGGAGGAGCAACACGAGGTCGGCGCCGAGGCGATGGAACATAGGGCTACTT
>JAOUEB010000313.1 GCA_029858925.1 Nitrospira sp. | reverse complement strand
AGTGTTTGGAGCGTACTCCCTAACAACACGAAACCCGAGACTAGAAACTCGCAACTCCCTTCCCCGGCGGAGCGGATCAGCTGCGTCTTGACTCGCAGGGTCGGACAATCGCGGCAGAAGGGTCATAAATGATGCAGGCTAGCGCAAACGGTTCCCATACAGTATGCGACGTCCTCGTGGTCGGAGGCGGTCCGGCCGGGTCCGCCATTTCCGCGCTCCTCGCGGGAAAAGGGTGGGACGTCCATGTATTGGAAAAGGACCGCCACCCGCGTTTCCACATCGGCGAATCGCTGCTGCCTCACTCGCTGCCGATGCTCGATCGGCTGGGCGTGCTGTCGGAAGTCGAAAAGATCGGCATTACCAAATACGGCGCGGAGATTGTCTCGCCCTATCATGGCCGATCCCGCATCCTGTACTTTTCTAAAGCGCTTGACGGCTCGCAGCCATCTGCTTATGAGGTCAAACGGGCCGACTTCGACAAGATCTTGATCGACAATGCGATCGCCAAAGGTGTGCGGGTGCACGAGGGCGTCCGAGCCAAACAGGTCGAGTTCCGCAAGAATTCCACCCACTTGATTCAGGCGGAAGATCAGACCGGACAGTCGCTGACCTACGAAGCCAAGTTCGTAGTCGATGCCAGCGGGCGCGACACCTTTCTCTCCGGGCAATTCGGCGGCAAGCGCCGCAATCCCAGCCACAACAGCGCGGCGGTTTTCGGCCACTTTGAAGGGGTTACGCGGCTGCCGGGACGGGATGAGGGCAACATCAGCATCGTCTGGTTCGACCATGGCTGGTGGTGGATCATTCCCTTCAAGGACGGTACGACCAGCGTCGGGGCCGTCTGCTGGCCCTCGTATATCAGCACTCGGAAAGTACCGTTGGAACAATTCCTCCGGGATACGATCGCGCTCTGCGCTCCCGTGGCGGAACGCATGGCCAAGGCGAAACTCATCGGTCAAGCCTACGCAGCCGCCAACTATTCCTATCGCCGATCGACCATGAGCGGCGACGGATACTTGATGGTGGGCGACGCCTTCGCCTTCATTGACCCGGTGTTCTCCAGCGGCGTACACCTGGCGCTCAACAGTGCCTCGTTAGGAGCCGATGTCGTCGATGCCTATTTGCGGAAATCGCCGGACTACGGACGATGCCTGAAGGAATTCGAGCGCACCGTTCGCGTAGGCGTGAAGACCTACTCCTGGTTTATCTATCACTTCACCCAGCCGGCTTTCCGCAACCTGTTCATGTCGGACGGATCCATCTTCAAGATGGAGGAGGCGGTCCTCTCGGTCTTGGCAGGCGATGCCTTCGGGAAATCGCCGACCCGCCTTCCTCTGTTCTTGTTCAAAATTGCGTATTATCTCGTCTATCTGTTCAACTTCAGGGAGAATCGGGCTGCGCATCGCCGCCGTGTCCGCGGCGTGCCGGAAACCGTGACGACGCTCAATGATTATGCCGTTCATGATCGCCCATAACGAGACCGGAGTTGTGCGACTGTGAAATCGACGACGATCCCACAATCCACCATGACCGCCAGGCGAGTTTCAGAATCAACCGCCCGGCTGGATGTGTCGTATGTCGAGTGCGAGCGGCTGCCGCTCGCACTGGCCGAATCCGCCGCGCGCCCCATGGCCATCGTCACATTCGGACAGACATTGTCCGGCTCGTTTCCCTGCCCGGTCATCGCGCTCGATCTTCCGCAGATCGACGGACCGCCGGTAGCCGAGGTCTGGACATCCGACAGACCCGTGCATATTCAGGAAGACTCCAGCTGTGCCGTCGCGATGAACGGCGACTTTCTCATCGGCTCGATCGGTCTCGATGAGCGCGCGGACAGATCCCTGGACGACACAGCCTATGAGGCCTACAGTACCATGCTTCGTCGGCTCTACGATGCGGGGTACCCGTATCTCTGGCGCGTCTGGAATTATTTCCCCCGAATCAACGACGATCAAGAGGGACTCGAACGGTATCGGCGATTCTGCGTGGGACGCCATCGTGCGCTGGCCGAAACGCTGGCCGAGTTTCCCTCCTCCCTCCCGGCTGCGACAGCCGTCGGAACGAAATCCGGGCCGCTCCAAATCGTGTTTCTCGCCGGTGCGCAGCCGGCCGCCCATCTCGGCAATCCCCGCCAGCTGAACGCCTACGAATATCCTCAGGACTACGGGCCTCGTAGCCCCTCATTCGCTCGGGCCACGCTTACTCGTTCAGAGCGCGAATGTGTGCTCTATCTCGCCGGCACAGCAAGCGTCGTCGGACACGCAAGCCGCCATGCCGGACTCCCTCGCCAGCAAACAGAAGAAACGATCCAGAACATCCAGGCCGTCCTCGATCAAGCAAAGCATGCCGAGGGTCTTGACCTCATCGGCACACCGCGCCAGGCGATCTATAAAGTCTATGTGCGCAACTCCAGCTCGCTTCCTGCCATTCGCGGAGCGATCATGAATACGCCCCTCTCTCGCGGACATGTCCTGTTTCTCAATGGCGACCTCTGCCGCAATGAACTGCTGGTTGAAATCGAGGGGCTGCTCATCTCCGGTTGATCGCATCCATGCAGTCTTCCTATGTTCAGAGACATCGCGAAGGGACCGGCGAGTATGATCTCCGATAAGGGATATGCGCGGAACATGACCGTTAGGCCACGCTTTTATTTTACGGTCGACTGCGATTGGGTGCCTGGATCGCAGGCCGGACTCGAACGCCTGCTGGATCTGTGCGACCAGTACCAGGTAAAGGGAACGATCTTCTTCGCCGGACGGTTCGCCGAAAGTTATCCGGACTTAGTCCTGGAGTGCCACCGCCGAGGGCACCAGTTGGGGACGCACGGGTGGGCCCATGGTGGGCTGGAGCATGACGAAGACTTTCGCGTGGCCGGCTACGAGCAACAACGGGAATGGATCAGCCGGGCGACCGATGCCGTAGAGCAGGCCTCAGGGGTGCGCCCGGTTATTTTCAGGGCGCCGAATCTCCGTATCGGAGAAGCGACCTTGCGGGCGCTTGAAGATGAAGGCTATCGCTACGACTCATCGGTCCCGGCCAGGCGCTTTGACATGGGATTCGGACGCGTGCACTATACGGAATATTTTGGGGCTCCCCTGGAACCCTA
>JAOUEB010000312.1 GCA_029858925.1 Nitrospira sp. | reverse complement strand
CCGCACTCGATCAACAATTCGCCTGGCAACAGGCTTGCCAGCTTCGCAAGGTCTTTCGATGCCGCATCCAGAAGGCGAACACGATACATACGGTCAATTGAGCTCCAGCCGCTTGACGATTGCGGTCAATGACTCTCCCCGTTCGCCTGCGGCCACAGCCTTTCGTTGCCGCACCAACCGGTCCTTGATTGCCCTCCTCAGCACCAACCCTTGGTCAGGGTCACCCAAGAGTTGCAGCAACTTTTTTTCGACCGTCGATTCAATCATTTCTTTCAACTCGCTCTTTGTCATCTTCGCCACAGTCACCGCCATGTCAGTTCTCCTTGCGCGAGCACGGGAGTCTACCTGGCCCGCATTATTCATGAGCACTTCTGCTGCAATCGCGGATTCGCCGCTCTGGAGAACTGAGTTGCGAGTTTCGGGTTTCATGTTTCGTGTGGTCAGAAAAGATGCTCCGAAAACTCGAAACCTGCTACTCGAAACCCGAAACGTCCCCCATTCCCATGGAACTCGATTTCGCGACGAACCGTCATGAATAATGCGGGCTAAATTGAGGAAGAGAGAAGGGGAGGGGGGACTCGATCTGCGCTTGGCGCAATCCCTTGATGAGCGATTTGTTCGGCTCGCCCTGGGTGGCGCGGTAGTGCGTGATCGGTGCCTCGATCTCAACGGCAGCGGTGCAGAATAGTGACGCACGATCAGTCCTGACACATCAGCGCCGTAGGAACAATACCGATGGCGACCTTCTTACCGGCCTAACAAACCTTTGAGCAATTCCTGGCCCTGCCGTTGCAGGTCTTGCGGTTTGGTTGTGCCTTTGAGCAAGCCGCCGATGGCTTCCTCTGCTTTCTTTTTGACCTGCTCTTGCACGTTCCCTGTCAGGCCCTTCATGTCCAATCCATAGAGCGGAGCGTGGACGGTACCCCCGATGGTCAACGGGAGGATCAATCGGCCTTCCTTGAGCGCGAGCTTGGCGACCGGCGACGCACCGGCGATCTTTTGGCTCAAGTCCTGCGAGAGGTTCAGCTTCATTGTGAGATTTAGAGTCTGATCGAACCCGATCGTCCCTCCCCCGGTGGCTTGGAAGTCGTGGCTGTCCATCAAGAGGCGCTGCACGTTAACAGTCCCTTGGTTGATCGCAAGATCGGTCTCGATCGTTGAAAACGCCGTGACCTTGGAATTGTCCAGGTTAATCCCGGCGACTTTCAGAATCGAAATCGCTTCCTGCAGGAGATTTGCCCCTTCGATCTTGCCGTCCTTCACGGCTAGATGGCCAGTGCCTTCCAGCGCTTTGGTGAGGTCCGGCATCGAGAACCCCCGGCCTTTGAGCGCAAGATCGGCTCCCGCTGTCCCACTGACTGACAGCTGTGTTGTCGCAACGGCGTCAAGGGTAGGGCCGAGTTGCACCCCTTGAATCACCACAGTACCGTTGAACGGCGGAGCATCAGATCCGGTGGCCAACTTCCCCTGTCCCTGCACTTGGCCCTCGAACAATTGAAAGGACAGCGCGCTCAGTTTCACCTCTTGTCCCTTGACCTCCGCTGAAATCCGTAGATCTTTGATCTCGATCGGTTTGGCCAGGGGGAGCGAGATGGGCAGATTCGCCGAATTGATCGCGGGGGTGGTGACATTCACAGTAGCGTTTTGGCCGGCAGTCTTTCCCGTGATAGTGAATTCGGTCTTCCCTAGGCTAAGTTGAAAGTTGATGGCATCGATATCCGCCGCTTCCTTCAATGGGCCGAACGTGCCATCCAGCTTCACGGGCAGGTTAAATGGCTGAACCAACATGTCAAGGTGGAGACTGGGCGTTTCGCCGAGCCGGACGGACTTGAGCAGCAGATCCAAATCTTGCAAGACATACTCGGTTGGTTTGGCTGCCGAGAGATCACGATAGGTCAGTTTCCCGCCGTCGACCGCAACACGATCCACCGCCAACAACGCCAGAATCTTCAGCGGACCTTCAGTCGATGGAATCGGGGCGCGTGAGGGCGTCTCAGGCACCGGCACGCCTTTGCGTCCGATGGTGGACGCGTTCAAAACACCCTTCTTGTTCTTGATCACCGTGATAACGGGGTCCCGAAGGGTAACTTCTTCCACCTCCACCTTGCCGCTGAGCAACGGCATCAGCTTCACACCAACATCCAACGAGGAAAGTGACGCGAAAGGGCCGGACCCGAAAACCGGATCATCCAACACAGCGAATCCACTCACGCGCGCGCCGATCCTGGGCCAGACGGTGAGGCGGATGTCTTGGAGTTGCACCTTGCGGTTCAGCGCTTCTTCGATGAGCGGTTTGTACTGGTCTTGATATTTATTGAGGTCGATGAGAAAGGGCAGCGAAAGCACAAGGGCCACGATCAAGACAACCGCGACAAGTAAGCCCATCAGGATCTTCATCTCAATCGCCTCCCGCTCAGAGACAGTATAGGAACGGATTCCTTGTGAGTCAATCAGCAGCGCTGCGTGTGACGTCGTAGTTATTCCAGCACATCATACTATACTGCCCCCGGATTTCGTGACGACAGGTGTTCTACATACACTGCCGGAGATTCTCAGCGCTTGAGATGGGAGGAAGCTGCCGTTGAATGGGATAAATGTAAGTATTGGCATCCAACATCATCTTCATGTGAAGGGACGCGTTCGTTTCTGGAGTGGCGGCTGCTGCCTGCCCTCTTCCATGACATCGTCGATAAACAGGGGCAGACTATCCGTAAGCGGCTGCCATGTCTGTTTCCTCTGGCGAATAACCAGCGTATTGCCTCGGCGTTGAATCTCGACTTCGTCGCCCTCCAGCTTAAATTCGCGCGGGATTCTTACAGCCTGGCTGTTGCCGCTCATAAATAGTTTGGTCTTTTCCCGCGTCGCATTGCAGACCACTCTCGCCCAAATGCATGTACGCAAAGATAGACAGCCGTGCGTTCCTTATCAGCGGAGACGACCGCGGGAACCCGACCTCGCGGGCTAGGCAGACCACTACCACTGTATTCTCTCCCCCGCCTTACCGGCAGAAGAAGTGGCAGTACTCGATGGGGCTGGGAGGCGCGGTCAAGGCGATGCTGAGGGTGTCGGGATCGTAGCCGACCGCTTCCAGATCCTTCGCGGCGGCGTTTCCGTC
>JAOUEB010000311.1 GCA_029858925.1 Nitrospira sp. | reverse complement strand
GCAGTTCATCCCGGTTTCAGAATAATGAGGCGCGTCATTCGTCAACCGTGAGAAGCGGAGATGAAGAGCCGTCTTGTGTGTGAACGAATGACGATTGACGAATTCTATGTCATCTGAACCCAATGCCCTTTGTTTCGGCCACGAATTTCCCGCGAGCGGCGAGCCTTGCCTGGTCCAGGTCGAAGACCATGGGATTACGGTAATGTTCTCCGCCGACACAGCCGAAGGGCGATCGAATACAGTCCCATTTTCAGATCTGACGGTTTCGGCTGGTGGGTTCGATCATGATCAGCTGGTTCTGAAATGGACCGGGGCTTCAGGGGAGCGAACGCTCTACCTCAAGCATCCCGACGTCATCCGCGCGTTCCGCCATGCGGCGCCGGAGCATTTGCGCGCCCCGCTTGAACGCGCCGCGGAACATGTCCGCCAGGCGCGCCATCGGCATCGAACGGTCTGGAGCGTCGTCGGAGGGATTGTGCTGGCCACGGTGTTGGGACTGTGGTTCGGATCCGATCTGCTGGTTGAGCTGGCTGTCGATCGGATTCCGGTGGAGTGGGAACAGAAACTGGGTGAGTCGGTGTATAAGGATTTTCTGGCTCATCAGGAAATTGTGAAAGAAGGCATCGCGCGGTCGGCTGTCGAAGAAATCACGCATCGCCTTGTGGAGCAGATCCCGAACAACCCCTACACGTTCGAAGTGACGGTCGTGAAGAGCGACGTCGTCAACGCGTTTGCCCTGCCCGGCGGCTATATCGTCGTATTCACCGGCCTGATGAAAAAAGCGGACAACGGTGAAGAAGTGGCGGGCGTCATGGGGCATGAGCTGAACCATGTCTTGCAACGGCATGGGCTGGAACGGATCGTCAAGCAACTCGGTCTTGTGGCTGTCGTGTCGATCGTGATCGGGGACCACCAGGGCTTGGCAGGCATGATGAAACAGCTGGGGGTCGAATTGCTGACCTTGAAGTTCGGTCGCGAGCAGGAAACAGAGGCGGATCTGACCGGGCTGCAACTGCTTCATCGGGCGAAGATCGATCCGTCCGGCATGATTCGGTTCTTCAAAGAGCTGTCGGAAAAGGACGAAGGGCGGACGGAGTGGCTCTCGACCCATCCGATGAGCAGCGCGCGGGCCGAGCGGCTGAAAGCCGAGCTGGCGGCTATGCCGAAGATGAGTCCTGTGCCCTTCAGTTTTGACTGGACCAAAGTCCAAGGGGCGCTCGGAGTTCAGCCGGCCGCAGAGGAATAGTACAATCTTGCGCTGTGGATAGGCGATCATGGCGTTCACTGTCGAGAAAGGGGGGGCAAATGATGAATAAAGTATTCCGCCGACTTATCACTGCGGGAGTGTTGGCCTGTTTCATGACGGCGACCACGGCCTGCTACGGTCCTTTCAACCTCACGAAGAACGTGTATCACTGGAACAGCGGCATCAAAGGCAGCGGTGAAATCAGCGACAAATGGATGAAGGAACTTGTGTTTTTCGGCATGATCGTCGTGCCGGTGTACATGTTCTCGGCGTTGCTGGACGGGTTCGTTTTCAACTCGATTCAATTTTGGAGCGGAGACAACCCGGTCAAAGCAACGGACCTGAATCGTGACGGAACAACCAAGATGGCTGTGCTTGGCGAGACGACGATCCGCTGGACGCAGATGGACGAGGGAGCGGTTGTGACGTATGAGCGCCATGGAGTTGTCGAACGCCGGGCCACGATCCTTTCCCACGGAACAGGCTATCGCCTCATCGACGAGAACGGGATCGTGTTGGCGGAGGCGGAATATGCGGCCGACGGCACCGTCACAGTTCTCGACCGGAATGGCCGAGTCGTGCAGCGGTTGACCGGCGATCAACTGAGATCGATCGCGCAGGGACGGGATGTAATCTTGGACGAACCGGTGGCAAGTGAACGGGGATAAAAAAGTGCTGGCACTCCGCCGCGATTTGTCTATAATTGCCTCGGTACGTTCGGGGCAAGGGCTTTGGACTTTCACTCACCTAATCAAGGAGGAATGCATGAAGAAGCTCAGCATGTTGGCGATAGCGGGGATGTTCGTTGCAATGCAAGGCGGTATTGCCTTGGCGGCAGGCACGCCTGATACGGGTCCAGGCTGCGGATTGGGCAAGGAGTTGTGGAAAAATTATCCGAACGCCAAGACCAAGGGCTCACAGATCTTGATGGCGACGACCAATGGATCTTTTGGCACGCAGACCTTCGGGATATCTACCGGAACTTTGGGCTGTACGGACGATGGACGGGTGTGGGCGGAACAGAAGGTTACCATGTTTGCAGAGCTGAATTCGGAGGCACTGGCTCAGGAAATGGCGCAGGGGCGCGGTGAGCACCTGGCCTCGATGGCGACACTCCTGGGAGTGGCTCAGCCGCGGCATGCGGCCTTCTTTGCGATGGCCCAAGAGCGCTATGCAGCCCTCTCCGGTGCGGGCGATCTTTCCCCGGCGGCGATGGTCAAGGCCTTGAATGAAGGGATTTCCGCCGATTCCTCGTTGGTCAAGGTTGCGCTGAACTAAGCGCGTCATTCCAAGGGGCTTCCACCATACGGTGGAAGCCCCTTTGTGTTCCCTCATGATGCAGTGATCCACATCTTTCTCGCCATTCTTGCTCTCCTTGTCAGCCCCAGCCGGAGCCAGGCTGAGTCGGTTGTTCAAGATTATCAAACAGAGCTGATCGACCAGGCGAGACAGGCCCGTTTGGCGGATGAACGGGAATGGCAGTTGCTTCTTCACTATGGGACCGATCTGTTCGGTGGAGTGGCCAGCGAAGAGGACGATGAAGGGTTTTTTCTTTCGCCGCGTGGAAAGTACGATCCACAGGCAGAATTAGACGCGACGATCGAGCGATTCTTCTCCGCCGATCCCGTCGGGCGCTCGAAGCAGCCGGCCCAATGCGCCTTCATTGCCCGATATCACTGGCTGAAGGAACGGTTGCAGTTCGATCCCAGCCGGCTTGCGCCGTTGGAGTGCGGCCGGTTCGACCGGTGGCGGGCCGAGTTGAATCCGCAGGGCGTCAGTCTGATCTTTCCCGCCGCTTTCCTGAACAATCCCGCCTCAATGTTCGGCCACACCTTCTTGCGGATCGATCAACGGGGCCAAACCGAACAGACCA
>JAOUEB010000310.1 GCA_029858925.1 Nitrospira sp. | reverse complement strand
GGCCATCGAGAGCAGCTCTGCCGCCGTGACTACGCCTTGCCCCCCTCGACCGTGAATGCGCACCTGGATCATGGGTTCAGCTCCTCACGGACGCCCAGCCGCATATATTCGACCCGGCGATCGACCAGCGGCCGCACCGGCAGCCGTCTCCGAGGAGGCCCCGGCGGCTTCTTGGGCAGCTTCGGCGGTTTCGGCGGGCCATGTGGAGGCCCCGGCAGCTTCGGTGCCCTTCGCGGCACCCGCTTCGGCACCCGCCGCTGAACACGCAATGACGGCCCTCGCAAGTCTGTCGTTGCTCTGTCCGCAACCGCGTTCATCGTTACGCTTGCTCTACTCCTTGCGACGGCATGCGCCCGCCCCCCTGCTTAGCTCGTGAAAGACTGATTCTTTTCTGATGGCTTTCCGCAATCCTCGTGCCATCCAGAAGACGAGCGCTTCGAGCGCGGCATCCTTCGAGTCTCTTGAAAGAGCTGGTATTACAAAGGTCCCACGCCTCGCTCATCAGGCAAAATGCCCCAGGCCTGATACAACCCCTGTTGCAAGATGCAACAGATACATTGATACCGGCCGTTGCCGTCAGGCATGATCGGAGGTACGGCCCCAACTTCCCAGCCTCGATAAACCACGCACAGTTCCCGCAGCATGGCGTGGATGCCGTCTCACGCGAATCGGATCGAGCGCCACATCATGGGAATGGCGGCTCAGGTATGTCACTTGTGCAGCACGGGATAGAGATAGGCCTGGGAGGAACGACAATGTTCGGCACACGCGCCACGCTGTTTGAATTGTACGGGTTCAAAATCCGGGTAGACCTCACCTGGATATTTCTGTCGCCGCTCGTCATCTGGTCGCTGGCGCAAGGATACTTTCCCTCCTACTACCTCGGCCTCGCCGATGCCACCTATTGGTGGATGGGGGCGTTCGGCACATTGGGCCTCTTTGGATCCATCGTGTTTCACGAATTGGCCCATTCACTGGTCGCCAGACGCTACGGCCTGCGGATCAAGAGCATCACCCTCTTTATCTTCGGCGGCGTGGCGCAGATGGATGAAGAGCCGCCCAGCCCGAAGGCGGAATGGCTGATCGCGATCGCCGGTCCGATTTCGAGTTTTGCGTTGAGCGCCGCCTGCTACTTGGCGTTCGCGGCCGGATATCGCATCCACTTGCCGATCGTTCCGTTAGGTGTGATCGGGTATCTGGCGTTCATCAATAGCCTTCTGGGGGGGTTCAATCTGATCCCGGCCTTTCCTCTCGACGGCGGGCGCGTGCTTCGCGCGGCTCTGTGGTATTGGAAACAGGACCTCCCTCGGGCAACGCGCTGGGCGTCCCGAATCGGGTCCCTGTTCGGCCTTGCGCTGATACTGTCCGGAATCTTCCACATGATCACCAGCAGTTTCATCGTCGGTGTCTGGTGGTTCATCTTGGGTCTGTTCCTGCGGGCAGCGGCCGGAACCTCCTATTATCAGGTGATCGCGCGCACGAAGCTCGGCGGGAAACCGATTCGCCTGTTCATGACGCCGAACCCGGCCACCGTCTCATCGGATCTCCCCCTCGACGTGCTGGTCGAAGAGCACTTCTATCGTTCTCTGCACGAGATGTATCCTGTGACGGAGGATGCGCGCCTGATCGGGTGCGTCCATTCGAAGCAGGTCGCCGGTATCCCGCGGGATCGGTGGACAGAGCTTACGGTCCGAGACATCCTCACGCCCTGTTCGGCGGAGAACACGGTCGCCGTCGATGCCGACGCGCTGTCGGCCCTGTCGATCATGAACCGGACCGGCGCCACCCGTCTGCTTGTGCTGGACGGCGACCGTCTCGCCGGAGTGGTGACGCTGAAAGACCTGCTGAAATTGCTCTCGTTGAAATTGGATCTGGAAGGCGTGACCTGATTCGTCCCCCCTGGCCTGCGGTCACTCAGGCATTGGAATGGAGATCACAACGCCACCCAGCACATCATGCAGTGCGTAGTCATGCTTCGAACTGCGCGGGTCGGCATTGTGGCAGCTCACACATACAGGCGACACCGCGAGGTCGGCATAGACGGCCTGGAAGTATCGGCTGTTCCCCTCCCTCACCGGCCCCTTATATGGCTGTTCGGGATTGGCCATCACCGCCTCAAGCGCCTTCCGCTCGAATTCGTTTCCGGGCGCGTTCTGTTTGTTGATGGGATCGAGGCTGATCAAACGGTAGCGCACCTTGACTCCCGTCAATGCCGCCAGATTCGACGACTCCTGGAAGAATTGGGCCGGAAGCGGCAGTGTCTTCCCCGTGCGCCATTGTTCCGACGAATCGATCACGCCCCTCCGCTGCATCCGCTCCACCACATGAACGGTATAAAATGTCCGATCGGACTGCAGCACGGCATGAATATAATCCGCGACCGTCTCGATCGGCACACTGCCGGCGGATTGTCCGCCGGCCATACCTGTTCCCCATGCTGTGAACGCGCAGAACATGACGCCCGCGCCTCCTACAAACCATTTTGTGCGCGACATGATTGCTCCTTTCGAGACAGCTTCACCGCCCCTTGAGATCCGAACAGGATGAAGAATGCGTCGCATCGTCAGCAGCGATCACGGAACCGAAGGAACTCCTCACGGGATCGGGAGGGCCGGAAACACGGCCCATACCAGAAACCCGCCGAACGCCACCATCCCCACCGCCCATTCCCGTGTGAGCTCAGTCGGCTGCAGCCTCAGCCAGGCGATCCGACTTCGCAGACCCGATGTCCCTGTCAACAACAGGGCCACCCCGGAAACGAGAACCCCCAGAGCCAAGATCATGAAAACTATCGGCATGCGGGAGACATCCGCCGCAAGCCATAAGGCAGTTGCCAGTAGTGCGCGCGGAATAATCCCGGCCCATACACTGGACGGCAAGAACCACCGCGAGGCAGACCGGATGAATCGCTCAGGCGACACTGTCGCCAACATTCCCGCCCCGGCGATCATCATTCCGAACAGCGCCACGACCGTGGGCATCGCACTTCCCCCCTCTTCCGTCCCGCGAATGGCCGGATCAACTCACGATCCCTTTCCCCTTTTCCACCGCCTCGTCAACCGCGTCTTTGGCATCGCCCACCAGCCCTACCATACGCTCCGTGACATCTTCCGCCAAATTCTGGAGTTGCCGCCGCGTG
>JAOUEB010000309.1 GCA_029858925.1 Nitrospira sp. | reverse complement strand
CGGCCCAGACGCGTCCGTTCTTCGCAGACGTCGGTTGTCCCCACCAAGAGAGTGCACGGCCAGCAAGAAGGAGCGTCGTGAGCGATGCCTGAATGGAATCTGCCGAGTCTCATCGATCATACGGTCCTCCGTCCTGAGGCCGTCAAAGCCGATGTCCTCCGGTTGTGCCGTGAGGCGAAGGAGCATCGGTTTACGGTTATTTTCGTGCCGCCCTGTTATGTGGACGAGGCGGTGGCGGCGGTAGCCGGCGCTTCCGTGCGGGTCGGCATCCCTATTGGATTTCCCTTGGGGGGCCATACGACGAAAGCCAAAGTCGCGGAAGCCGTTGACGCCGTCTCGCGCGGAGCCTCCGTGCTGGATATGGTCATCAATGTCAGCCGCCTGAAGTCAGGCGATCATGACGACGTGCGGCGGGATATCGCCGAGGTGGTAGCGGCGACGCCGAACGTCGAGCATAAAGTGATTCTCGAAACCTGCTATCTGACCCAACAAGAAAAACTCACGGCCTGCCGGCTCGTGGTTGAGGCGGGCGCCGACTATGTCAAGACCTCGACAGGATTCGGCGCAGCCGGCGCGACCGTCGAGGACGTTCGGCTCATGAAAACCGCCGTTGCCGGGCGCGCGAAGGTCAAGGCATCAGGCGGTATTAGGGATTGGAAAACGGCGCAGGCCATGCTGGAGGCGGGAGCCGATCGGATCGGGACCAGCGCCAGTCTGAAAATTATGGATGAGTGGAGACGGGCGCGGTAGAGACTCTCCGCGATCGTCTGTTGGAGTACCCCTGTTATGATCAAGCGTGTTTTGTTGTTTGTCATCGATGGATTCGGAGTTGGACCGCTGCCGGACGCGTCGGATTACGGCGATGCCGAGGCCAATACGCTTGGCCACTTGGCGGGGGCCGTTGGAGGTTTGAGCCTTCCCAACCTTGAAGCGCTGGGGTTGGGCCATCTTGCGCAGATTCCTGGCGTAGCCTCGATGGTACAGCCGCACGGCTGTTTTGGACGGCTGGGGTTTACATCGCGCGGCAAAGACTCGGTGTCCGGCTATTGGGAAACCAATGGAGTCACGGTTTCTGAAAGCGCCGCAGTCTATCGAGTGGGGATTCCGGAAAACGTCGTGTCTGTGATCGAGCAGGCGTTGGGGCGGAAGCTGATCGGCCATCGCGTCGCCTCTATGCGTTCGATGTTGCGCGAATATGGAGCGGAGCATCTCTCAAGCGGGGCTCCCATCCTATGGACTGACGGCGGGAATACCTGTTATGTGGCGGCGCATGACGCTGCGATGCCCGTTGCCGCGTTGCATCAGCAATGCCGTGAAGCCTGGAAGGAGATCAAGAAGACCGGCACGCTGATCCGCATCGTTTCCCAACCGCTCACAGGTGAGCCTGGAGCCCTGCGTCCTCAGACAGGGCGGAAAGATTTCGTAGCCGAGCCGCCGGGCCTCACCATGTTGGACGCCCTGAGCCGGTCCGGCCAGATCACGATGGGGTTCGGGAAAATCTACGATTTGTTTAGCGGCCGCGGCCTCACAAAAGCGTTTCCCGCCGCCTCCGCTTTCGATGATACGGTGGGGATGTTGAATAAAGTGCCGCGAGGGCTTCTCTACGTGAGCCTGGATCTCTTGTCGGAGGACAGCGCTCAGGCTGCCGAGGCCCTCCAAGATTTCGATCGCCGCTTGCCTCGGCTGTTCGAACAGCTGCGGGTCGGAGATATGGTCATCCTAACCGGAGACCATGGCCGCGATGTGTCGATGCCTGAAAAGTTGCCGACTCGAGAATATGTTCCGGTGCTGATTACCGGCCCAAAGCTGGCGCAAGGTGTGAATTTAGGAACACGCCAGACAGCTGCAGACCTGGGGCAAACCATCGTCGAGGCTCTCGGTGCTGATCGATTGGCGATCGGAGACAGCTTTTGGGAGGCGTTGCGGCCGGGGTGAGGGAACGCGGGAATGGGGAATGGTTGAGAGTTAATGGGAGAGGGGAATAGTCAAGAATGTCCTATGAACTGCGATTGAAAGAGTTGGGCATTGAATTGCCGGCTGCTCCTCAACCAGTGGCCAATTACGTTCCCGTCGTCCGGGTCGGCGATCTGCTGTTTTTGTCCGGCGTATTGCCGTCGAAAGACGGGCGGCTTGTCATGACCGGCAAACTCGGAGCCGGACTTTCGATCGAACAGGGGGCGGTGGCAGCCAAGCTGGCGGTGTTGAACGCCCTGGCAATCATGAAAGCTGAGGTCGGTTCGCTCGATCGAGTGCAGCGTATCGTGAAAATGGTCGGCCATATTGCGTCGGCTTCCGGCTTCACCGATCAACCACAAGTCTTGAACGGCGCCTCCGATCTCCTGGTGGCAGTCTTTGGCGAAGCAGGCCGGCATGCCCGTGTGGCGGTCGGCGCCGCGGAACTCCCTCGCCAGTCCCCGATAGAAATCGAATTGATCGTGCACGTCATCTAACAGGATGCCGGCGAACTGTTGCCGCATTCTGTTGGGCGAAGTAGCGCAGGATTTGTGCCCTCTCAGCCATAGATCTCCTTTTTCTTGTCTTCAGAGTTCACCACTGTAGAATCCTAACGAGCTTGGAATGCCGAGCGCGAGCGCTACATGGCTGATGAAGTCCAGCCTAGGGCTAGGCTGGACTTCCGATGATTGCCGTAGCTGAAAGAGAACTGATGGGTGCTGAGCACTGAGGGGAGGCGACTGCTCGCGTCGCCACACTGACGGACATTGGCCAGGGCAGATCATGTTCTATGTCTCACCGCAGAGTGAGGCTTGGGAGCTCTCATGCACGACACAAGTTCCGACTCCTAAACTTCGCCCCCCAAGGCCTCCTGCTCTCAACGAAGGACGCCTTGAATCAGAGCACGACCTTGACGTACGACGCCCTGGGCCGCCTCCTCACCACCACCGATCCGTTGAATCGCACGACCACCTTGACCTACGATCTCGCCGGCAGCGTGGCCACGTCAAAGGATACGCTGGACCGGCTTACCACGTTCCAGTACGATGTGAAAAACCGATTGATGACAGTCACTGGGCGAGACGGTCTATACCTATGATGGCACCGGCAATCTGCTCACCGTGAAGGACGCGAAGAACCAAACGACCACCTTCGCCTACGACAGCCGGAATCGGCTGCTCTCCTGCGAAGAGGTGGGATCAGG
>JAOUEB010000308.1 GCA_029858925.1 Nitrospira sp. | reverse complement strand
CGTCGGGTTCGACATGGAGACCGTCCTGCGCGACCCTGAAAAGTGGGACCATTTCGGGATCAAAGGCATCTTGGAGCGGGCGAGGTTAGTCGGGGGAGAGGGGCACGTCGATTCCAAAAAGGGACGAGGCACGAAGGTCGTGGTCGAAGTGCCGTTATTCGACAAAGACAAGAGGGAGGATGAGAGTCATGGAGAAAATTAAGGTGTTGATCGCCGACGATCATCGTGTGGTCCGTGAAGGTCTGGCGGCGATTCTCAAGACCAAAGACGACATCCATGTCCTGGGCGAGGCCCAGGACGGACTTGAGGCGGTGGAAAAGGCTCGTGCGCTCCTGCCGGACGTGATTTTGATGGACGTGAGCATGCCGCGGATGGGTGGCATCGAGGCGACCAGGCAGATCAAGCGCGAGTTCCCGCACATCGGCATCGTCGCGCTGACCATGTATGAGGAACAGCAATATATCTTCGATCTGGTCAAGGCCGGCGCCACCGGCTACTTGCTCAAGGATTCGGAATCGTCGCAGATCGTCGCCGCCATCCGGGCGATCTATCGCGGCGAATCGCTCATTCACCCGTCCGTCGCCAGCAAAATCTTGGCGGAATTTTCGTTGATGGCGCAGAAGAAGGGAAAAAAGTCGGCCTATGCCGAGCACGATTTGACGGAACGGGAGATCACCGTCTTACGGCTGGTCGCCGATGGAAAGACGAACAAAGAAATCGCCAACAACCTGGATTTGAGCGAAAAGACCGTGAAGAATCACGTCCGGAACATCTTTCACAAGCTCCAAGTGTACGACCGTACGCAGGCTGCCATCCTGGCAATCCGTAAAGGGCTCATCGAATTGGACCCGCGTCCGTAACCCGTTCTTCGTCGTTCGTATCTCGTGAAGCATATCTCGCAAGCAAAGAGGTAGAGATTCGCTTTCCATTCCGCGCTTCACGATCGACACTTCACACTCAAGGGGAGCCGAGGGGGCGGGAATCGATTAGGCCAGACCAGTCAGACTATTCCGGCTATCGGTTTCCGATTCTTTGGATTTATGCCGCGAGGCGGGTGCCGTCCTTGCCGAACCGTTCCTTCGCCTTCAGACTGCCAACCGCGCCCTTATAGGCCTGAGCGCCATTGACAGAAATTGTTACGTCGCCGTCTTCCAGCAACAACGACACCGATCCGTCGGCGCTGGTGACATGTTCCGTGTCGGAGCCAGACGCGGTCACCTTCTGTCCCGCCACGCCGTTGCCGCCGTCGTGGAATCTACATGGTCTCATAGGAAGGTTTACGGAGCCAGGAGGGGGTGCGAGAGAGCGGCCACTGAACGCAGAACCCATAAACTGTTGAAACTTCCGAGAGGTATTGAATTGGGCGCACCCGGTCTCAATTGGCGCGCCGTCACCGGCCGAGAGACGCAGAGTCATCGAGTCATTTCAGAAACCTTCGAGGATGCCAGAGCCTTGCCTCCCCCGCTTGACGCTTCACGCTCCTGTCATTTCGCAGCGTTGACAGAACCGGATCGGCTGCTATGTTTCTCCAGAGAATAGACTTGGAACGGTTCCAGGGAGGAGATGCTATGCCGATCACATCGCAGTGGACACGATTGAAGAGAAGCTACCCTGTCGTGGCGCTCATGACAGTGAGTCTCCTACTGGGAGGCTGCGGCGGCGGGACCCTGTTCGCGCTGAAAGACTCCAGCCGTCCGATCAAACCAACCTCCGTCAGTGTCATCACCGGAGGGTCGGAAGAGGCGGATCTCAAGTTGGCGGAGTACCTCACCAAAGAACTGAAAGAGCGGACGACATTGCAGGTGGTCGACCAGGATGTGGTGAGCAAGACTATTCCGAGTTACCCGATTTCGGTCAAGACGGTCGAGGAGAACGACGGCAAGGCCGCCTGGGTCGATCCCTCTGAAAAACCGAGAATCGAAAAGATCCAGGCCAAGTTGAAAACTAATTATGTGTTCGTCATTTGGAGCAAAGGATTGCAACAGAGCACTGTTTGCTCCAACCGAGGCGGCTGTACGAACACCTATTCGGCAGACGTCTATGGCAACATGCTCGAATATCCCGGCGGGAAAATCGTGTCGCACACGGCGTTCAATGAGAGCAATAGCGACAGTTTTCTGGCTCTGTTTCGATCCAAAGGCTACTACGTCGACAAGATGCTCAAGAATTCGGCGGAAGCCATCGTGGATGAATTTGTAAAAGTCACCAACACTGGGAAAAGCAAATGAGAGGGGAGGGCGCGATGCGGCGGCACACCGTACAGGCAGGGTTGCTGGTTGTTGCGGGGCTGGTGTTCGGCGGCTGCGCCACGTTCGAGCTGACGGATGGATCGTTTCATCCCAAGGGCAAAAAGCTGGCGGTGGTTGCGGGGCTCACGAATCCCAGTTCGCTCGAGGCGGCGGCTGTGTTTACCGACGAATTGCGCAAAGTCAGCCGGTTCGAGGTCGTGCCTCAGAAGCAGGTCGCGCAGGCCATTCCCAATTATCCGCAGCTGATCAAGGGGCCTTACGATTCGGCCTACTTTGAAATCGACGTGAACTACGCCAGGACCGACGTGGCCAGGGTCAAAGACATTCAGAAGCATGTGGGGACGGATTATCTCTACGTCCTCTGGGCCCCGGCGACCACCGCGAACGCTCAGAAGAGTTGGTTTTTCACCAACTATGCCGTCATGCAGGTGATCGCACAACTGTTCGAATTTCCCGGCGGCAGGGAAGTCGGCCACGGCAAATACATGATCCGCATCAACGACGACAAGAAAGAAATGGTCCGGGGCGATATGCAGCACGCGGCCAAGGAAATGGCGGAGAAGACGCTCATGCCGAGGTAGCGATTAGCGTGAAGCGCCGTTCGTGAAGCGTGTCTTGCACGCAAAGATACGGACATGCTTCCTCCGTTTCGCGCTACACCGTTCGACAGGCTCATGGTCCTGAGCAGAGTCGAAGGACAAGATACGGTTCCCCCATCCGCTTTCTTGTTTGTGAGATCTCCAGCCAAAACCCAAATGTCCTTGTCCTGACACAAAAGTCCTGTAGGATCGACAGAGAACCAAAAGCCTGCCGATAGTCTGCATCTTTGAGGTCCTGATCGGGCGGGTACCCGGAGTAGTGTGACATGCATTCAAAAACCATCACTCAGATCATTGCATCGGTCCGCCGGGT
>JAOUEB010000307.1 GCA_029858925.1 Nitrospira sp. | reverse complement strand
CTGGACGAAGATTTGCCCTTCGTCCGGCCGTTCCTCGCCGATCAGCATGCGCAGCAAGGTGGATTTCCCAGCCCCGCTCGCCCCCATGAGCAAGACAAATTCTCCCTTTTCGATTTCCAGCGTCACGTCGGACAGCGCGACGCGGCGGTCGTAGCTCTTGGACACATGAATCAGCTGGATCATAACATCCCTGCCGGCCTATTCAAGAACAGCCTACCGCGGCCCATGCTCGGTGACCTCGAATGCATTCTGGAGATGTTCGATTCGTCCGCCGTCGGGCGACCGTCCCTGCACCAACACAACATCAAACCGGCAAAGTGTATCCGATAGATGGCGTTGCGCCAAATACTGCGACGCCAGCCTCACAAGCTTTGCCTGTTTGCGCCGATTCACCGCCAGCAAGGCACCGCCAAACGCTTCCGTCGACCGGCCTTTGACCTCGACAAACACCAGCACGCCATGGTCCTCGGCCACAAGATCCAACTCACCCAGCGAGGTTCTCAGATTACGCTCCAGGATCCGATAGCCTTTGGCCCGCAAAAACTGCTCCGCCCACCATTCGCTGGATTGACCAAACTGATGTCGCGGGTCCTGCGGATCGGATGTCGTCATGAAGATCGGTTCTGCTCAATGGCCGGCCCCGCCATGCTCAGTTCGGCTGTCGGCGCCGACGCGGCCGCCTCCCGCACCGGAGCAAACGTCCGGCGGTGAATGGCGCAGGGCCCAAACCGCGTCAGCATCCGCAAATGCTCTGCCGTGCCATAGCCCTTATGCGACAGGAAATTATACTGCGGGAACGTCTCATGATAGGCCGCCATGAGATGGTCGCGGGTCACCTTGGCGATGATCGACGCAGCGGCGATCGAGAGGGATAGGGCGTCGCCTTTGATGATAGGGCGCAATGGAATCCGGACTGCCGGGAGAGTAACTGCATCGATGAGCAAATAATCGGGAGGAGGAGCCAAGTTTTCAATGGCTCGCCGCATGGCCAGGCGGGTGGCTTCCAAAATATTGAGGGCATCGATCTCGCAGGCATCGGCCAGGCCGATCCCTACGCTCACCGATTTTGCAAGAATCGCCGGATACAGCCGTTCCCGTTCAGCCTCGGACAATTGCTTCGAGTCATCGACTCCCGCCAGCCTGACATGAACCGGTAAAATGACGGCTGCAGCGACAACCGGACCGGCAAGAGGGCCGCGCCCTGCTTCGTCGATGCCCGCGATACGGCGGTACCCACATCGCCTGGCCTCTTGTTCGAACTCGTCGGCAGGCCCCATCAGGCGCGCTCCCAGACCAGTCCTCCGCCGAAGACAATCGACCACCCGCCTCGGCGAAACCGATTCAACGGGACGATTACGCCTTCACCGGTTCTGCTTGATCGGCAGCCGGCTTCTCGGACGACTTGCTTCCAGCGACAAATTCGCGCTCCACCACTTTGGCAAACCGCCCCTTCTTCCCGCGCAGATAATAGAGCTTGGCCCGCCGCACACGTCCTTGCCGGACAACATCGACCTTCGAGACAATCGGCGAATGCACCGGGAAAATACGCTCGACGCCGACGCCATAGGACAGCTTACGAACCGTAAAGGTCTCCGTGTTCAAAGACCCCTTGCGGGCGATCACCGTGCCTTCATACACCTGGATGCGTTCCTTGTCACCTTCGACGACCTTGACGTGGACTTTGACGGTGTCCCCTATTTCAAAGATCGGAGCCGACTTCTTCGTAAAGGACCGCTGAATACGCTCTAACTGATTCATAACCTTACCCCTCCTCCCCATCATACATCGACACCATCGAAACATTTTCACTGATCGATTCATTCAATAGCTGCTGATCTTCACTCGAAAGCACTCGATCTCTCAAGAGATCGGGACGTCTGAGATATGTGCTGCGCAAGGCCTGCTTTCTGCGCCACAGACGGATCGCTTCATGATGCCCGGACAACAACACGTCCGGAACACCCAGACCTCGAACCTCCGCCGGCCTGGTATAATGCGGATACTCCAGCAAAGAATCTGAAAACGACTCCTCGCTCAAGGACTCCGGATCGCCCAGGACGCCGGGAACCAACCGTGCCGCGGCATCAATCAAAACCAGCGCCGGCAACTCGCCTCCGGTCAACACATAATCGCCAACCGACACCTCTTCCGGAGACAGCGCTGTTCTGACCCGCTCATCGATCCCTTCATAATGACCGCACAGGATCACGATGCGACGCTGCTCGCACGCGAGCTGTTGCGCATACTCTTGCGTCAAGGGCCGGCCATGGGGAGACGGAAACAGCAGGCGTATCTGCTCTCCGCTCGACTCCGCCTCCTTCACCAGCGCATCGACCGCCCGAAAAATCGGCTCAGCCTTGAGCACCATGCCTGCGCCGCCGCCATAGGGCACATCATCGGCGACTTTGTGGCGATCCTCGGTGAAGTCACGGAGATTGCGCACCTTCACATCAAGAAGGCCCTTTTCCTGAGCGCGCTTGAGCATGCTCTGTCCCAAGACAGGCGCCACCATGTCCGGAAACAATGTCAGCACATCGAATCGCAGCATCTTACTCATCCACCCCGTCGATCATGTGAACAGTCATGAGCCGGCGTTCGAGATCGACGGCGGTCACCCACTTTTTGGCTGCTGGAATCAAGGTCTCCTTGGCGCCTTGCCGCACGACGAATACATGGCTGCCCGGCAATTCCAAAATCTCTTCCAGCACGCCGATCGGTTGCCCTTGCTCCGTCTGCACTCCGAGACCCACTAAATCACACTCATAGTACTGTCCGGCCGGAAGTACAGGCACAGTCCCGCGAGGCGCCTGAATCAGACTGCCGCGCCACAATCCTGCCTCTTCCGGCGTCGTCAACCCTGCAAACCCCACAATGAACCGTTCCCCGGCGCGCCTCACATGGGTGACAGTGGTGTCCATCGTCTTGCCGTCCTTCGCCACCAGACTCACGCTGGTCAACGCCTCAAAGCGACCGGGAACGTCACTCAGCGAACGAACCTTGACCGCACCCTTGACGCCAAACGGGCGTTCGATCTGCCCTACCGTCACCGTATCGAGATCGCTCACCATAAGAAAGAGCGCTACTTGGCGGCCGTCGCCTTCCGCGCGGACTTTTCCGCCTCAAACTGCTTCCAGACGCCGGCCCGGCGCAGCAAGGTTCGCA
>JAOUEB010000306.1 GCA_029858925.1 Nitrospira sp. | reverse complement strand
GAAAACTCCTCTTGTCGGAACAGTTGGACTTTATCTGTGAAGCCCATAACGGCCTCAGCGCCAAAATCGTTCAAGAAGCCGGCTTTCGAGGCATTTGGGCCAGCGGCCTCTCCATATCCGCGCAGTTTGGCGTCCGTGACAACAACGAAGCCAGCTGGACCCAGGTTCTGGAGAATCTGGAGTTCATGTCCGATGCGACGACGATTCCCATCCTCCTCGACGGCGACACCGGCTACGGCAATTTCAACAACATGCAGCGGCTCGTTCGCAAGCTCGAACAACGCCGCATCGCCGCGGTCTGCATCGAAGATAAACTCTTTCCCAAGACGAACAGTTTCATCAAGGGAAACGCCCAGCCCATGGCAGATATGCAGGAGTTCTGCGGCAAGATCAAGGCGGGCAAAGACGCGCAGACCGATCCGAACTTTTCCATCATCGCCAGAGTCGAAGCCTTCATCTGCGGCTGGGGACTGGCCGAAGCCTTGCGCCGGGCTGAGGCCTATCATCAGGCAGGGGCAGACGGCATCCTCATTCACAGCGCCCTGTCGGTGCCGGATGAAATTCTGGCATTCAAGCAGGAATGGGGCAATCGCTGTCCCGTCGTCATCGTGCCGACCAAATATTACGCGACACCCACCGACGTATTTCGGCAGCACGGATTTTCAATCGTGATCTGGGCCAATCACATGCTGCGGACTGCTGTGGCCGCGATGCAGAGGACCGCGAAAACCTTGAAGGAGCAAGAACACCTCTTGTCGATTGAAGACAAGGTCGCGCCGGTCTCGGAAATTTTCCGCCTGCAAAACGCGGCGGAACTGCAAGAAGCCGAAGACCGCTATCTGCCTAAAGGCGCCGAGGACACCTGCGCCATCGTGCTGGCCGCCTCCCGCGGGAAAGAACTGGGAGAACTCACGGAACAGCAGCCCAAAACGATGGTCAACATCCAGGGGACTCCGATTCTCTCCCACATTGTCGATGCCTACAATGCCGTGGGCATCAAGGATATCGTCGTGGTCCGTGGCTATAAGAAAGAAGCCGTCAATTTGCCCAACCTCACCTACGTCGATAACGACGACTTTGCGGACACAGGCGAGCTGAATTCTCTGTTAAAGGCTCTCCGATCTAAGAAAGGACCGGCTCAGGATACGGTCATTTCCTACGGCGACGTGCTGTTCAATAAATACATTCCCCAGTCGCTCTGCCAGGAAACGGATGATTGTGTGGTATTTGTCGACAGCAATTGGCAGGAGCAGAGCAGCTATGCCCGCCTCGGTGGATTCACCGAATGCACCATTCCCAATTCGCGCAGGGCCTTCAATGCCAAGATCTACCTCAAACAGCTGGGGGACACTCTCCCAAAGGAATCCATCCACGGTGTCTGGATGGGGTTTCTCAAAGTCTCGCCCAGCGCGGTCACACTCATCACCGACATCATTGGAGAAATACTGGCCAACCCAACCAGCCGCAAAGCCGGCATCCCCCAACTACTCCAAGAGCTGTTGAAACGAAACTATCCGATCCGCGTGCTCTATACAGCCGGGCATTGGCTCGACATCAACAGCATTGAGGATGTGGTCCAGGCAGGAAATTTTTAGTCCGCCTGGTCTATCTCGTCTATCTGATTGATCTGGTTTGTTCGGATTCGGTCAACAGGACAGACAAGACAAACACAAAACTCGCAATCGCTTGGACGAAAGTCTCACTCCTGGCAGACTATCGCATGGGTGTTCGCCCATATCGCATAGCGAGTTGATCTTCTAGCCCGTATTATTCATGACGGTTCGTCGCGAAATCGCCAAGCCGCGTTGCGAGAGCGGCGCGCGGAGCCCGGAGGTCCTGAGGCGTACTCGTGCAGTACGTCGAGGGACCGAGGGGCGAGCCCGCCGACCGAAGGCTTGTCGCAGCAGCGGATCGGCGATTGCAGCAGAAGCGCTCATGCATAATGCGGGCTAGGAGAAAAGCACAGAGAAAAGGCAACATGTTGTTGGCCTACAAACCGCGATTCATTCACGTATTGGTTGCTGCCCTGCTGCTTGGATGGCTCAGCGCCTGCGCAACTATCCAGCCTCCTCCGGGACCTATCGAGCCTTCCTTTACATGGGACGCGACGTTTGCCACGCCCGGCACATCGTTGACAATCGAAGAGAATCGGCGGATTCGATCAACAAACCGTACCGGCGCCGCGAGTACCACAGTCCTCTACCAGCTGAAGGCGACAGGGTTTTCGGCGGACGAGCCCGTTTCGTTATGGTGGAAGAAAGGCGCCCTATACGATGAACTGCCGGCGGCAGTGGACGCCGATGGACGCATCCGGACACTCGGATTAGACGAATTGTGGATCGACGGCTATGTGCCGGGGCAGGCAGTGGACCTTGCCATTGCCGCGAAGGGCACGGACAAGCGGGCCCACGCTAAGGTAATCCCCTTCCCCGTTCAGGCGCGGGGAAAAGGCGGCTGTTCCGTCTCGGCGGAAGTCGAGACCGGAAGCGGACTCCTCGTCGTCTTTTCACTCAAGGGATTCAAGCCGGGCGAGGACGTGCAGACGACAAACCAGCACAAGAATAAGACCGTCACGATTCCAGGCAAGGCCTCCGAGCGTGGAGAGATTGCAGCACTTCCGGTGCAGTTTGAACAAGAGAGCAGCGGAAAGGCCACCCTGAAGGCCAAGGGCAAGAGATGTACGGTATCCTTGACCTACACCATCGGCAAAGATGCCCTTGTGGTGCAGTAACCAGCATGATTTATCGGGCAACAACCGCTCCTGCATGGAGCTTGTTGCGCCCCATGTCGAAAAGCAAACCAACGTGGTCTCACCCCTTGTGCTCGGATGCGCACGAGCGCCACGCACCCATCGGAGACATTAGCCCGTACCCGATTAACCCGCATTATTCATGAAAGTTCGTTGCGAAATCGCCAAGCCGCGTCGTGAGACCGGCGCGCGGAGCCCGGAGGACCTGAGGCGTACTCGTGCAGTACGTCGAAGGTCCGAGGGGCGAGCCCGCCGGCCGCAGGCTTGTCGCAACAGCGGATCGGCGATTGCAGCAGAAGAGGCACGAATAATGCGGGTTAAATCGCCTCAAAACTGTGAGGGCTGCCTGTGACCGCTGCCTTCGAAACATTACTCAAGAGCGATCTGGAGGATTTACAGCGTGGCCTGCTGAAGGAA
>JAOUEB010000305.1 GCA_029858925.1 Nitrospira sp. | reverse complement strand
GGTCTGGTCGAGATTCCGGTATTGATCGCCCCCGATCAAAAGATCTGGATGGATCGTATGATTAAGGAAGGGAGAATCGCGATTCCTCCCGGGGGGACTTTGGAGAAAGGGTCGCTCTACTCGATGTTTATCCGCATGCTGCTGCATAACGCGATGGAAGAGCAAAAGCGGCAGGAGGCAATGGATGCGGACGACGAGGACGAAGAATAAGCGAGCGTGAAACGTGAAGCGTATTTCGTGAAGCGCAGGCGACACACCTGGCTCCTTCGCGGTTGTATTTAAATAGGTCCGTTGTGTATCTCACGAGATACGAGATACGAGATACGGACGACGAGGGACGGTTTTTAGAGTGTTTTGAAGGCAGCGTGCGCGGCGCGGATGGTCTTTTCGATATCCTGCGCACTGTGGGCGGTGGAGAGAAAGGCTGCTTCAAACTGGGATGGGGCGAGATAGACGCCTTGTTCCAGCATGTGGTGAAAGAACTGGCCGTACCGCTTCGTGTCGGATTGCTTGGCCGTATTCCAATCCACGACAGGACCTGTCGTAAAGAACGATGTCAGCATCGACCCCACTCTGGTTTGCGTGAGCGGGACTCCCGCTTTCTTGGCTGCCTCGCCGATACCTTTTGCCAAGGCTGCTGAAGAGGCTTCCAGTTTTTTGTAGAGTCCTTTCGCCCGCAATTGCTTGAGTGTCGCCAGCCCCGCGGTCACGGCGAGCGGATTTCCCGACAATGTGCCGGCTTGATAGACCGGTCCGACCGGCGCGATGAGATCCATGATCTCTGTTCGGCCGCCGTAGGCGCCGACAGGCAATCCCCCGCCGATGATCTTGCCCAGTACGGTAAGGTCCGGCTTGATTCCATAGAGTGCTTGGGCGCCCCCGTAGCTTACCCGAAATCCTGAGATCACTTCGTCGAAAATCAACAGGATGTCGTTTTCAGCCGTCAGGCGACGGAGCGCGGCGAGGAAGTCCGGAGCCGGAGGCACCACGCCCATATTGCCGGCGATCGGTTCGAGGATGACGCAGGCGAGCGTGCTCCGATGTTCTTGGATGAGCTGTTGCACAGCGCGAATATCGTTGTAGGGGGCCGTCAGAGTATGTCTGACAAAATCTGCCGGGACTCCGGGCGAATCGGGAATTCCCAGCGTGGCCAGGCCTGATCCGGCCTTGGCCAGCAGGTAGTCGCTGTGGCCGTGGTAGCAGCCCTCGAATTTCAGGATGCCGTCGCGTTTGGTAAAGCCTCGCGCCACGCGAATTGCGCTCATAACCGCTTCGGTTCCGGAGCTGACCAGGCGGATCTTTTCCATCGAGGGATAGGCCGCGCGAATCTCTTTCGCCAGCATGACTTCCAATTCCGTCGGGGCGCCGTAGCTGGTGCCGTTGCCCGCCGCCTTCTTGATTGCGCTGACGACAGAAGGCGCAGCATGTCCGAGGATCATGGGGCCCCAGGACAGCACGTAGTCGATATAGACGTTCCGATCCACGTCGTAGAGGCGAGATCCTTTGGCTCGTTGAATGAACCTTGGCTGGCCTCCGACCGATCGGAAGGCGCGCACCGGGCTGTTCACGCCGCCGGGAATGAGCTGTTGGGCTTCGCTGAAGAGCTTGGCGGATCGAGTGGTTTTCATAACGGGGGCGCACCCTATCACGCAGGACGAGAGCCGGTCAAGAAATCTGCATGAAGCGAGATTGCACAAATACCCCATGTGAGTCTAGAAAGACGCCCAAAAGTCGTCATGAGAGATGCCTATGCCCAAGACCTGTGGGATGCGTTTCCCAACCCTCAGTTTTCGATGATGTTCCCATTTCCAACCTGCTCGTCACGGCCTGGCGCAGTTCTTGCTCTATAGAATTTCGGGAGCAAGGGGCCTAGCCATGAAAATCATCTGTTCCTGGTGCCGCCGAGAAGGCAAGGCCGGATTTATCGGAGAAAAAGCGCCGTTGCACGATCTCCGTGAGACCCACAGCATTTGCAAGGTTCACCAACTCAATGTGCAAGCACAATTGCGGAATGGCACTCGTGTGTTGGAACGGAGTTAAGGCCGGCGGGCGGCCTCGCCCACTGTGAAGAAGCGGGTGAGACGAAAGAAGGCGATGTAGCCGGACGGGGAATCGCCGGCCGTCGCCGTCAGCCATTCCGCTATAAACACCCACGACGTCTCTCTCACAAATTCCACTCCTGCGCACCATCCTCCAGGCCACGACAGACTTTCACAGATCTGCATGGTTTGCCTGCTTGCCTGGATGTCTCCATCACTGTTTGCTAGAATGAGTCACGAATCGGATGAGTCTCGCCGCCGACTGGGCGCCATACACGATTCATACGGCTTACACGACCATTCCGAGATTTCCGCGTCGAACGATACGGAACAAAGGATATCCACTGTGCGGAGTTTACACCTCGCTCCTGCGACCAGTCCGGCCCGTCTGGATGTGGCCGGTTCAAGCACGAGGCTTGCGCGCTGCGCCGTTGCCCTGCTTGTCCTCCTCGGCGCGGGTACGCCTGTGGACATAGGGCGGGCCCAGACCGGGTTTACCCAGAGCGGTTCGCTGAAACGCTCTCCCGCCGAAGTCGTCAAACGGTATGTGCGTTTGGATCAGAAAGGCGCGCGCTTGGAGGCCATGGGGTTTGACGTGCTGGCGCCCTATATCGATTGGACAGAAGAACCCTCGTGGGACCATATTGTGGTAATTCAGGATGCAGACGTGCCGGAGGATTACCGGAAGTGGGCCATTATCGACAGCCTGGAGGTCATCATCCCTGTCACCTTTCGGGTGCGGGGCTCGGTCAATTTGAAAACGGCGATTTTCGTGCCTGAGGACAAGACGGAAGAAGTGCGATTCCATGTGAAGGCAGTGCGAAACAGCTGGCGCATCGTCGAACCGGTGATTCCTCCGCATATCGGAGTCCCACGGATGGTGAACTTCGCGCGCGAAGCCGCACTGGATGAAAAGGACGCGGCGCAACGCGGCACTCTTGCGGCGCTTGAAGGCTCTTTGCGAAAGGCGAAATAAATAAATGGCGAAGACATCCGTGGAGTTGCTCATCTTCGATCTTGACGGCACGCTGATCGAATCCAAGTGGGATATCGCCAAATCGGTGAATTTGACCCTGGCCGAGCTGGGTTTGCCGGAGCGCCCGTTGGAAGAGATTTTCGGTTTCGTCGGCGATG
>JAOUEB010000304.1 GCA_029858925.1 Nitrospira sp. | reverse complement strand
CTCACGCGGCCCATGATCTCCGAGCATGTGTGGAATCAGGATTTCGATACCTTTACTAACGTCATCGACGTCTATGTCAACTACCTCCGAAACAAGATCGACCGGGGCCGAACCAAGAAACTGATCCATACCATACGGGGCAGCGGGTATATGCTGAAGGCCGACTGATGCCGTTGCGTGTCCGGCTCACGCTCTGGTACGGATGCGCGCTGGCCATGGTCTTGATTACGTTCTCGGTGGTCCTGTACGTCATCACGGCTCGCAATCTCCGCGACGATGTCGATCAGTCGCTCGAAGAAACCGCCACCGCCGCCGTGCGTTCCCTTCAAGAGCGGGGATTTCTTCCGCTCATCGACGAAGAGGAACTGCTTTCCCAATTTCCCGAACTGGCCCGCATCGACAAATTCTTTCAGATTTTCAGCCCGTCCGGCACCATCACGATCCGCTCCCCGAATATCAGGCAGCACGAGGTTCCGCTTAGCCGGACAGCCCTCGAAGCCACATTCAACGGGCAGACGATTTTTGAATCGGCCAAGTATCCCCATGAGCCTCCGTTGCGGCTCATCTCCGTGCCGATCATCCACCGTGGCAATCTCCTCTACATCGTACAGGTCGGCACGTCGATGGAGTCGATCGAGGACACGTTACGCCGCTTTCTCATCTTGCTCATCGTGGCCATGCCGATCGCCCTGGCTGTCTCACTGGCCGCGGGGTGGTTTCTGGCGGGGCGCGCCTTGCGCCCGGTCGATGCTATCACGCTGGCTGCGCAACGCATCGCCGCGGGAGATCTCAGCCAGCGCCTGACTATGCCGGCGTCGCCGGATGAAATCGGCCGGCTGGCTGGGACGTTCAACAACATGATCGGCCGGCTGGATGCCTCGTTCCGGCAGATCCGCCAATTCACCAGCGATGCCTCGCACGAGCTGCGGACGCCTCTGACCGTGATGAAAGGCGAGACCGAACTGGTGCTCCGGCGGCCTCGCGCGCTGGAAGATTATCAGTCGGTGCTCGAGAGCAATCTGGAAGAGATCGACCGGATGACCCGAATCGTCGAGGAGCTGCTGTTCCTGTCTCGCGCTGACATGGGCGAGGTGAAGATGGAATCGATGCCGGTCCCTCTCAAGGCGCTGGTGGAGGATATTCATCGACAGGCTACCGTGTTGGGACAGGATCGGAATATCGAGGTTGTGCTGGGAACCGTCATGCCGGCATTGGTGCAAGGCGACGAATTACGGCTTCGGGAGCTGCTGCTCAACTTGGTCGAGAACGCCGTCAAGTATTCTCATCCGGGCGGGAAGGTCGAGATCGGTCTCGGGACGACCGGGCAAGAGGCCATTCTGTCCGTGACCGATCGGGGTATCGGCATCGCGCCGGGAGATCATGCGAAAATATTCGACCGCTTTTATCGTGCCGACGATGCCCGCGCCCATACCAAGAAAGGCACCGGCCTGGGTCTTGCCATCTGTGCGTTGATCGCCGAAGCCCACAAAGGCCGAATTACCGTGAAAAGCAATGTGGGTCAGGGCTCCACGTTTACGGTCAGACTGCCGCTCGCGCCGACGTCGGCGTAAGGACGCCGTTGGGGGGCGTTCTCGACGGCCTGCTAATCGAACACCACCGTTTTCTTGCCATATACCAACACCCGCCGTTCGATATGACGACGGACGGCACGGGCCAGGACTATTTCCTCCAAATCCCGTCCTTTTCGAACGAGATCGTCGACCGTATCCCGGTGGCCCACGCGGATCACGTCTTGTTCAATGATCGGTCCCTCGTCCAGATCCTGCGTCGCGTAGTGTGCCGTCGCCCCAATTATTTTGACCCCCCGTTCATAGGCCTGCCGATAGGGATTCGCGCCGATGAAGGCGGGGAGGAAAGAATGGTGAATGTTGATCACGGGGCAGCCGATCTGATCGAGAAACTCGGCGCTGAGAATCTGCATGTACCGGGCCATCACGACGAGTTCGACACGCTGCTCCCGCAAGAGCGAGACCACGCGCCGCTCCTGCTCCGGTTTCGTCTCTTTCGTGACGGGGCACACGGCAAAGGGGATCTTGAACAAGTCGGCCCAGCTGGCGCAGGTGTCATGATTGGAAATAATGATGGGAATATCTATGTGCAACTCGTCTCGGCGATGGCGTTGAAGCAAATCCGCCAGACAGTGATCTTGCTTTGAGACCATCATTCCCACCAGGGGGCGTCGGCTGGTTTGATGGACTTCATACCGCATCTCGAATATTTTGGCGATGGGAGCGAAGGCCGCAGGAATCTCCTCGGGCCCGAGCTGCAATCCCTCCGTCGAAAACTCCATCCGCATGAGGAAATGGTTCGTCTCTTCGTCCGTGTGGTGATCGGAGTCGAGAATGTTGCCCCCGAAATCGTGAATGAATCCTGAAACGCGGGCGACGATGCCCTTGCGATCTTTACAGTGGATCAGGAGAACAATGGAGTCTTTTCTCTGTGCAGTCATGCGGTACTCCCCTGTCTGAGATGACTCAACCAATTCTAGCAGAGAGCCAATCCGGCAGAGGGCGCGGGCTTTTCAGGCTCAAAATGTTCTTGAGGGTCCCGTCGTTCATGAGCATGCGAGGAGATGCGCTTCACGGGCCGGGAGAGCTACGTGACGATGTGGCCGACGAGGTCATAGGTGGCGGCATCCGTGATCTCGACCTTTACGAGATCACCCGGGTTGGTCGTGCCGTCGTTGATATAGACGACGCCGTCGATCTCAGGCGCCAGCCCTTCATGGCGGCCTTCCAGCAGCAGCGGAGTTTCCTCCGATGGGCCTTCGACCAGGACCTCCATGACCGAGCCTATGCGAGCCTGCCCCCGCGCGGCGGCGATGCCTTCCTGTATCGCCAGCAGCTCGTTCCGCCGTTCGTCCATGACGGCTCGTTCAATTTTCTCATCGAGCGCAAGCGCCGTCGTATCTTCTTCGTCGGAGTAGAGGAAAACCGCCACTCGGTCGAATTCCCGCTCCGTCACATAGGTCTTCAGCTCGTGGTAGGCCTTCTCTGTTTCACCGGGGAAGCCCACGATGAAGGCGGTGCGAAAGGCGACGCCAGGAATGCGGGTGCGAATGCGGTCCACCAGCTTGTCGATGGCGGCGCGATTTCCTAATCGATGCATGCGCTTCAACATCCGGTCGTTGATGTGTTGGAGCGGCATGTCGATGTACTTGGTAATCTTTTCCTCGCCT
>JAOUEB010000303.1 GCA_029858925.1 Nitrospira sp. | reverse complement strand
GTCTTCCGCTTGCTCCATCATGGCCTCCATGTCGTCGCCGACCTCCTCGCCCATCGCCTCACCCATTTTCTTCATGAAGCGGGCGGCGCTGTGGGGATCGTTCTCGTCGAATCCACCGAGATTTCCGGGATCGGCCAGCGATTCGAGCCGCGCCTCTTCGGACTTGGGCGCAGCGAACCGCGACAGGAGACGCTCTATCTGTGAGCTGCCACAATGCCGGCAGTCGGCCAGTGGAGGATTGCTGAGATTCAAGACCAGGACCGAACAGCGCTTCCCGCAAGCCCGGCAGAGATATTCATAGATCGGCAAGGCTCATCCTCCAAAGATATCGGTCGCCACGCGTCTTCTCTCCGCAAGGACCCGATCCGGGATATGGCTCGCATCCATCGTGCGTCCCAAGGTCAACGCGAAGACGTCTCCGGAACCGGCCTTGCGCAGGGTCTTCGCACATTCATTCACCGTGGCGCCGGTTGTGAACACGTCGTCGATGAGGAGAATTCGTTTGCCGGTGATCGATTCAGGGCGAGGCACGGCGAATGCTCCGCGGAGATTCTTCAAGCGATCTTTTCTAGGGAGGGTTGTCTGCGCCGGCGAGGGAATCACCCGGGTCAGATCGGCGCAGGAGACAGGCACACCAAGATGGCGGCCAATTCGGTCGGCCAACAGGAGAGATTGATTGAATTCTCTCTCGCGCAGACGCCTCGCGTGCAGCGGCACGGGCATGATGAGGCCAATGGAATCGAGCGCCGGAAGCCGGTCAATCATGAGGCGGGCCAGGGGCGTCGCCAGCGAGACTTTTCCACGGTATTTGAACAGGCAGATGGCGTCTCGTAGGGGGGACTGGTAGGGATAGAGCGTCCAGGCTTTGGTGTAGGACGGGGGCCGTTCAGCACAGGGTTGACACACATGCGTCGGGCTGTAGACCGTCGCAATCGGTGAGACAAAGGGGCGGTCGCAACGAGCGCAACGTGAATGGCCTGGGAGCGCAATCGTACTCCAGCAGCCGGAGCAGAAGTGCGGAATCGGGTCACTGGCCAAGGGCGTATTGCAGACCTCGCAATCGTCCGGCAGGAGAAACCGGGCAGTCTGACGGAGGAGTCGGGGTACCACTTCAATCAAGGAGTGAGCCATAGATAAGATCGCTCCAAGCACCACGGCACACGATGCTCTCTTTATGCGAACGGACCGGTTCTGTCAAGGTTGTCGCTCTCTGAATGGTTGTGCTATACGAAAGCTGTCATGCGTTGGCTGGCCGTTCGCACGCATGTGCTCAATGTACGGCTTATGGAGATGCGTTTGTGGTTGTTCTGAAGGGGCTGTCCAAGTCATATGTGCGCGGCGGGGTCACCGTGGCAGCATTGACCGATATCAATCTGGACATACGGCGTGGAGAGTTCTGCGCGTTTATCGGGCCGAGCGGGTGCGGGAAAAGCACATTGTTGAATCTCATTGCCGGGCTAGATCAGCCTACCTCGGGAGACATCGTGCTGAATGGGCAGTCCACGGCCCACTTGTCTAGTTCCGAGTGGACGAGAATCAGACGCGAGACGATTGGCATCGTGTTTCAAGCGTTTCACCTGGTGCATGGGCTGACGGCGGAGGAAAATGTCTCGCTTCCGTTGCTGTTGCGCGGAGACGGCGGACGCAGCGCGGCGAATCGGGCGGATGAGGTGCTGGAGATGGTGGGAATGAGCCGGAGGCGTCATCACCGGCCGGGCGAATTATCAGGCGGCGAACAGCAGCGTGTGGCGATTGCGCGAGCCTTGGCGCATCGGCCGCGCCTCTTGTTGGCCGATGAGCCGACCGGAAACATCGATTCACATCAGGGGGCCGAGATTATGGCGCTCATTAGAACATTGGCCAAGGCGGGCGAACAGACCGTCTTGCTGGTCACGCACAGCGACCAGGCAGCCCACACAGCCGACTATGTATGGACGGTACAAGACGGGCGGCTTCTGAAGAGAACCGAGCGGCAGTCCGACCTGGTGGCGCGATGACGGATCTATCAACCACGATCGCAGGCGTCAGGTTTCCCAGCTGCTTCATGAATGCCGCCGGGGCGCTCTGCGTGACACGCGAGGAACTCATGGCGCTGGGAAAGTCTGCCGCCGGCGCGATCGTCACCAAGTCGATGACGGTCGAACCGCGACAAGGCAATCCTGAGCCTCGCTATTATGGATTTCCCGGCGGGTCGATCAATTCCATGGGACTTCCCAACCTCGGTTATAAGGCCTATGCCGAACTGATTCCCGAGTTGAAACAATTCGGAAAGCCGGTCGTGGCGAGTGTGGCGGGTCTTTGCGAAGACGACTTTCCAACCATTGCCGCCGCTATCAATGCTGCTCAGCCGGACCTGATCGAAGTGAACCTCTCGTGCCCCAATATTCCGGGCAAACCCCAAATCGGCTACGATCCGGAGGCGTCCGAGCGGGTGATCAAACGGGTGCGCCAAATCATCACGGTTCCGATGGGATTGAAGCTGCCGCCCTACTTCGATCCGGCGCATCACGAAGTGATGGGAAAAGTGATCGGACGATACGGCATCGATTTTCTCAACATGATCAATTCGGTGGGCAATGGGTTGGTCGTCGATCCGGAGCGTGAATCCGCCGTCATTAAACCCAAAGGCGGATTCGGTGGATTGGGTGGCAGGCTCATCAAGCCGGTGGCGTTGGCGAATGTCCGCGCCTTCTACAAATTCTTTCAAGGGAAAATCCCGATCATCGGCACCGGCGGCATCATGGACGGCGTGGATGCCTTCGAGCATCTGTTGTGCGGAGCATCGGCCATGCAGATCGGCACGGTGTTGGTGGAGGAGGGGCTGGATGTGTTCGGCCGGCTGGAGAAGGAGCTGGCTGCAATGTTGACAAGGAAAGGCTACCGCTCGATCGAAGAATGCAGAGGAATGGTCAAGGAGCTGTAGCGCTATCGTCTACCGAAGCTTGCCGGCAACAACCCATTACGCAGCGATTGGCGCAGCAGTTGGGCGACGTTGCGGGCATTAAGACGCCGCATCAGATTGAAGCGGTGCACTTCGACCGTGCGGACGCTGATCTTCAGCGAAGCGGCGATCTCGCGGTTGGTCTGTCCCATCGCCACCATCTTCAAGATCTCAGATTGGCGGGGCGTTACCTGGGGGGCTTGCTTCCGGCTGCCATCAGCCCGTTCTAACTTGAGTGCGGTATTGCCTCTACTGTGTGCCACCGT
>JAOUEB010000302.1 GCA_029858925.1 Nitrospira sp. | reverse complement strand
TGGGGATTACCAAAGACACGTTGATCGACGGCATCGATCAGTACGCCGGGGTCACCACCTATCTGGCGGAAGCCAAGCACGGCAGCGTGAATTTATTCATTTAGACACAGGACTGAGGTGTGAGTGCTGAGGACTGAGCCTCGGCCCTCAGTCCTCATTGCTCAGTCCTGATATTTGGGAGTTAGTGATGATGCAATCCGATATCAAGCTCGATACCCTAGGGTACTTCTGCCCCATGCCGATTATCCTCACGTCAAAAAAGATCAAAGAACTGACGTTGGGACAAGTGCTCGAAGTCGTCTCCGACGACGAAGGCATCAAGCAAGACATGCCGGCTTGGTGCGAAACCACCGGCCACCAGATGGTGGGCATGGAAGAGGAACAGGCGAAGTCGGGCCGAATTTACAAAGCGTTCGTGAAGAAGACCAAGTAACCGCCACGAAACCAGTCCGATTGCGCGCATGAGATGAAGCCGGAGGGAATACCCGCTCCCTCCGGCTTTGTCGTTTCATCGAGAGCCTGTATGACCACGAGGCCGCTCATCGAATGCGTTCCGAACTTCAGCGAAGGCCGGAATCCCGCCGTCCTTCAGGCCCTGATTGAGGCCGTAACCGCCGTGCCCGATGTCTGGCTTCTGCACCACACGATGGACGCGGACCATCACCGGTCGGTGCTGACCTTCGCCGGGCTGCCCGATGCTGTCGGCGAGGCGGCGCTCCGCGCCATCACCACAGCGACCGAACTGATCGACCTCCACCGGCACGAAGGCGTCCATCCCCGCATCGGCGCCACTGACGTGGTGCCCTTTGTGCCGATTCAGGATGTCGACATGGACGAGTGCGTTCGCCTGGCTCGCGCGGTTGGACAGGAGGTCGGGACAGGCCTCGGAATTCCGGTTTTCCTCTATGAGCAGGCATCGTCCAACCCGGCACATAGGCAGCTGGAGTCGATCCGCATGGGAGGGCCGGAAGGGTTGGCCTTCCGGATGGAACAGGACCCGGCCTGGCTTCCAGACTTTGGCCCGCCTCATCTGCACAAGACAGCGGGAGCGGTCGTGATCGGCGCGCGCCAACCCCTCATCGCCTTCAACGCCAATCTCAAGACGAACGACCTCTCGGTTGCCAAGGCCATCGCGCGATCCATCCGACAGTCGAACGGGGGATTGCCTTGCCTGAAGGCGATTGGCGTCAGGCTGGCCAGCCGCGGCATGGTGCAAGTGGCAATGAATCTGACGGATTATCGGGTGACGCCGATGCACAAAGCCTTGCAGGCCGTGACAATCGAAGCCTCGGAACGAGGTGTAGCGGTAGCCGGGAGCGAACTCATCGGCCTGGCGCCGCAAGCAGCGCTCGACCAGGCAGCGGCTGCGTCGCTACAGTTTGAGCGATTCGATCCGGCGCAAGTCCTCGAAACCAGAATAGCCGAGGCCATGTTGGTCAAGAAGGAGCCGGACCCAACCCTTTCAGACTTTCTGAATGCCGTCGCCGCTGCCAAGCCGATACCGGCCGGTGGAAGCGTTGCGGCACTCGTCGGCGCCTTGGCGGCTGCATTAGGGACGATGGGGGCTCGTCTCGGCGGTCATACAGAAATAGAGCGACGCCTCGCTCACGTGGCGAATCGGCTTCGCCGACTCGTTCAAGAAGATGTGGACGCCTACGACAGGCTGTTAAAAGCCTACAAAATCCCCAAACAGCACCCGGATCGATCGGCGTCCATCTCAACGGCGCTCCATCAAGCGACAGAAGTTCCGATGGAGATTGCCGAGCTGGCCTGTGAAGTCGGACGATCGATTCATGCCTGTTTTCCACCGACGCCGTCGCCGCTCCAATCGGATCTCACCGTCGGTATGATGATGGCCGCCGCCGCCGCGCAAGCAGGGATTCACACCGCCGGATCAAACTTAAAACTACAGTTAAATCAGCAGCTTAGAGACGACTTACTTCAAAAACTCGGAATAGTTGAGCAAAGCCTTGAGGAACTGAAGGGGCTATGTTACACTCCGCCGCCGAAACAGTAGTGCAATGGATAGGAACAGGCACAAGCCTGAGAAAGCGAAAAGTCGGACCGGATGGAAATTAAAGTTTTCAATAACAACGTTGAAAAAGCTCTAAAGGTCGCCAAGAAAAAGCTGGCCGGCGAAGGATTGTTCCGTGAACTCAAGCGCCGCCGCTTTTATGAAAAGCCCAGCGTCAGGAAAAAAGCGAAAGAACGCGAGGCCCAACGGCGACGCCAGAAGTGGTTATCAAAGCGGAAACCAGAGTAGTTTGAAGCAGCGCCGTGTTCTGTTTCACACGCCGTCCTCTCCTGCTCCGCCTTCTATCCACTCGATTCGACTCCGATGCGCCGGGACCACATCCACGCTGCACTCCGAATCGTCAAACGCGAGATCCTGCAATGGCAGGAGCCGGTCCTCGGCATCGTCGCTCGGAATTTCGATCGCAATGCGTTCCTCATCCTAATTTCCTGCCTCCTGAGTCTGCGGACAAAAGATAAGGCCACGCGCGAGGCAAGCGACCGGCTCTTTGCGCTGGCACAGACCCCCGCAGATATGCTGGCATTGCCACTCAAGAAGATCGAGCAGGCGATCTACCCCGTCGGGTTCTATCGAACAAAAGCGAAATCCATTCATGGCATCTGCCGGCGCTTGCTCGATCACTATGGTGGAACCGTCCCCGATTCTATTGAGGAGTTGGTGACCCTTCCCGGAGTCGGGCGGAAGACGGCGAACCTTGTGGTGACAGTCGGGTACGGCAAGCCCGGAATCTGTGTCGATATCCATGTCCACCGGATCAGCAACCGGTGGGGCTATATCAACACAGACACGCCGGAGAAGAGCGAAGATGCCCTCCGAAAGAAACTGCCCAAGCAATACTGGATAACATTTAATGATCTGCTCGTGCCCTATGGCCAAAACCTCTGCCTGCCGGTTTCGCCATTCTGCAGCACATGCAAGCTGACGGCATACTGTGATCGGGTGGGAGTGAAGAAATCACGATAGCGGGTCTGTCTGGTCTTTCTTGTCTATCTGGTCTATCAGGCCTGTAACCAGGGTCATTTCAAGACAAGACAGACCAGAGTGACGAGACAGACGAGATAGACCGCTCAGATGAAGAGCTTCGTTTCCGCCGTTTCCGTCAGCTTGAGAATAGCAGGGAGGCCCAGCACTTCATCGACGTTCTGTTCGACCGCCTGACTGTCCACGCCCATATATTCCAGA
>JAOUEB010000301.1 GCA_029858925.1 Nitrospira sp. | reverse complement strand
CCAGGCACAGGCGCCTAGGCCCGCCGCTTGAGCCACCATCACCATCCGGCGCTGCCAGTCCAGCCAATGCCGCCCGCGATTTTGCTTGATAATCATTTATTCATTCACCGATCGTGCGCCACAAAGGAAGTCCTTGCCCCCACGCCGTCATGATGTCTGTCCGCAGACATATTTCGTATCTCGTCGTTCGTGAAGCGCATCTCGCAAACAAAGATGAGACGCACTCTGTTTCTGTCCTGCGCTTCACGTTTCACGCTTCACGAGATACCATTAGCAACCGGCGGCTGCTACGATCGGCTCGGCACCGCATCACGGCCACGATAGACCGCCGTCGCACCCAATTCTTCTTCGATTCGAATCAGCTGATTGTACTTGGCGACTCGATCCGTTCGAGACAACGATCCGGTCTTGATCAACCCGCTGTTGGTGGCGACCGCGACATCGGCAATGGTCGTGTCTTCCGTTTCACCCGATCGGTGCGAGATGATTGCGGTATAACCAGCCCGCTTGGCCATCTCGATCGCATCGAGCGTTTCCGTCAAAGTCCCAATCTGGTTGAGCTTGATGAGGATCGAATTGCCGATCCCTTCCTTGATGCCCTTAGAAAAGATGCCGGCGTTCGTCACGAAGATGTCGTCCCCGACGAGCTGTACCCGCTTGCCCAACGTCTCTGTGAGCATCTTCCAGCCCTTCCAATCCAACTCGCTCAGGCCGTCCTCGATCGAGAGAATCGGATAGCGATCCAGCAACTTGCCATAATACGTAATCATCTCTTCGGAAGACCGCTCTTGGTTCTTCTCCGCTTCGAGCACGTAGCGGCCCTTGTCATAGAGTTCGCTCGCCGCGCAGTCCAATGCCATCGCAATGTCTTTCCCCGTTCTGTATCCGGCCTCCTCAATAGCCTGCGCAATGAGACTGAGCGCTTCCTCGTTCGATTGCAGATCCGGCGCAAACCCGCCCTCATCGCCCACCGCCGTATTGAGCCCCTTCTTCTTCAAGATGGCCTTCAGCGAATGGAAGACCTCCGTCGCCATGCGCAAGGCCTCGCTGAATGTCGGCGCGCCGACCGGCATGATCATGAACTCTTGGAGATCCAGGCGATTGTCCGCATGGGCGCCGCCGTTGATGATGTTCATCAGCGGCACCGGCAGCACACGCGCATTCGTTCCGCCGAGATAGCGATAGAGCGGCTGCCCCGTCTCATTTGCCGCTGCCCGCGCCACGGCCAGCGACACGCCAAGGATGGCATTGGCTCCGAGCTTGCCCTTCGTCTTGGTGCCGTCCAAGGCGATCATTGCCTGATCGATACCGGCTTGGTCGAATGCCTCTTTGCCGAGCAACTCGGGCGCGATGACTTTCCTAATATTGGCGACGGCCTTGGACACACCCTTGCCCATCCAGCGTTTCTTGTCGCCGTCACGCAGCTCGATCGCTTCCTTTTCGCCGGTTGAAGCCCCGGACGGCACCGCCGCCCTGCCCATCGCTCCGCTCTCCAGCATCACTTCCGCTTCAACCGTAGGATTCCCACGCGAATCTACAATCTGTCTGCCTTTGATCTCACGAATTGCGCTCATAGTCGCTTCGCTCCCGTTTAAAAGTCATCAAATCTGAACGTCACAAGTCGACATGTTCACCGGATAGATAGTCGCAATGTTCAACAATCGCATATTAGCCCACGCTCTATTCGCCCGCGAAGTCGAAGCCGGCGTGCGATCAATCTTGCGTGCGCGTTGCCCGAGCATGGGAGTCTACCTGGTCGTTCCCTCTTTCTCATCCTGCTAATTTCTTCTTGAGCAACTCATTCACCTTCCCAGGATTCGCTTTTCCTCCGCTGGCTTTCATCACTTGCCCAACCAGGAAGCCCACGACTTGCTGTTTGCCTTCCTTGAATTGCGCTACCTGCGCGGGACTCTTGGCTAAAACCTCTTCGATGATCTTGTCCAGCGCCCCTTCGTCGGACACTTGCGTGAGACCCTTCTCCTGCACGATCTGCTCCGATCTCTTGCCGCTGCTATAGACTTCGGGAAAGATCTCGCGCGCAACTTTGAGACTGATCGCGCCCTTGTCCACCATCTGCAACAACTCAACCAGCCTCTCCGGGGACACAGGCGACACACTGACGTCCATCCCTGAGTTGTTCAACTCACGCGTGAGTTCACCCATGACCCAATTACTGACCGTCTTGGGTTGATTGAAAAGCTTCACGCAGGCCTCAAAATATTCCGCCATGCCTTTGGACGCCGTCAGAAGAGCGGCATCGTATTCCGGCAACCCATAATCGCTGACAAACCGCTTAGCGCGCGCGGCCGGCAATTCTGGCAACGACGATGTGAACCCCTCGATCCATTCCTTGTCGAGTTTCAATGGGACCAGATCCGGATCGGGGAAGTACCGGTAGTCGTGCGCTTCTTCCTTGGAGCGCATGACCACCGTTTCACCGCGATCAATGTTCCACGAACGCGTTTCCTGCCTGACCGTCCCGCCCTCGCTCAGCACCTTTGTCTGGCGCTTGATTTCATACTCCATCGCATCCTTCACAAACTTGAAGGAATTGATGTTCTTCAACTCGACTTTGGTGCCGAATTCTTTCCGGCCCTGCGGGCGGAGCGACAGGTTCGGCTCACACCGAAAACTGCCTTCCTCCATGTTGCCGTCGCACACGTCGAGGTACATCAAAATATCGCGCAGGCCTTTCAGGTAGGCGACGACTTCATCCGCCGAACTCATGTCCGGCTCGGTCACAATTTCCAAGAGCGGGGTGCCGGCGCGATTCAGATCCACCAGACTTCCGCTCGTGCCGGTTTCATGTATATTCTTCCCCGCATCCTCTTCGAGGTGGGCGCGCCGGATACGAACCCGCTTTGTGCCGGCGCCGGCAGCAATGTCGATCCACCCGTGCTCGCAAATCGGCGCTTCGTACTGTGAGATCTGATAGCCCTTCGGCAGATCAGGATAGAAATAGTTTTTCCGCGCAAATCGATTGCTCGCGCCGATCGTACAGTTCAACGCCAGCCCCGCGCGCACCGCCATCTCAATCGCAGCCCGGTTCATAACAGGCAGGCTCCCGGGCAATCCGAGACAGACCGGACACGTGTGGCTGTTGGGAGACGCTCCGAACGTGGCCGTGCAGCCGCAGAACATCTTGGACTTGGTCCGTAATTGCGCGTGAACCTCGACGCCGACGACTACTTCGTAGGTCATGCCTCGCTCGTTCCCCCGCC
>JAOUEB010000299.1 GCA_029858925.1 Nitrospira sp. | reverse complement strand
CGGCGTTGCATAGGAGGCCGTAATCCAATGCCCAACGGACATGTCGCGCCGATTGCCTCGGCTACCGGTGCAATGGACGGGCGTGATTCGGTGGGACAGCCGGCTGAAAATGAGTGGTCCAGATCCGGCGCGATCTTGACAAGACGCCGACGGTTCCTCGTTTTGTCCGGCTTGCTGGCCGCTTCCGTTGTCGTAACCGTTCTGTGCAGCAGCTTTGGGGCGGCGGCCTTGACGGGAAGCGACTGGCTTGCAGCATTGCGTGAATTGGCCACCCCGGGCCATGGCGACAGCGCGGCAGCAGGAACGGCGGGGGTGATTCTATTCCAGCTGCGTGTGCCTCGCGTACTGATGGGATTTCTGGTCGGTGGCGTCCTGGCGGCGGTGGGCGTGACGCTGCAAGCGCTGTTGCGGAATGCGCTTGCCGATCCCTACGTGCTCGGCGTATCCAGCGGCGCCGCATTGGGGGCGGCGGTCGCCATGCTGTTAGGGATCGGGGCCACGTCGATGCTGGTCCCAATATTGCCGCTGTGGGGGTTCGCCGGAGGGCTGATCGCGCTGGTTCTCATCTATCGGATGGCGCAATCACATGGCCGCTTGCCGATCCATAGTCTGTTGCTGGCCGGGGTGATTCTCAACGCGATTCTCACGGCTGTGATCATGTTTATCACGTCGATTATGGAACCGGCCCGTTCCGCGGGGCTCATGGCCTGGCTTATGGGTTCGCTGACGGCTCCGGGGTGGACTGGGCTGATGGGCACTGCCCTGTATGTCATCGTGGGAATCACGTTCTTGCTGTATCACGCGCCGGTTCTGAACGTGCTCACGCAGGGAGAGGAGACGGCGCGGTCATTGGGGATCGATACGGAACGGACGAAGAAACGGTTATATGCGCTGACGGCGCTGCTGACCGGCGCCGTCGTGTCTGTCAGCGGCATGATCGGGTTTGTCGGCATGGTCATTCCCCATGCGGTCAGAATGGCCATTGGGTCGGACCATCGATTGCTGATGCCCGCCTCGGTTTTGGTCGGCGGCATGTTCCTGGTTGTGTCGGATACGGTCGCTCGCACGGCCTTTGCCCCGGCTGAAATTCCGGTGGGTGTCGTGACCGCGTTAGCCGGGGGGCCATTTTTTCTCTATCTCTTGTTATGGCGAAAAGATCGGATGGTCTAGGTGCAGACGCAGTCCTCTTTAGAGTGTAAGCCAGGCCAAAGCTCGGCCGATCCGGCGATCGCCGTCAAGGACGTCTCATTCCGCTATGGGACCGGACAGGCAGGCCGTCCGTGGACGATCGAGCGGGTGTCGTTCTACGTGGCGGCTGGAGAAGTATTGGGAATCGTCGGTCCGAACGGATCGGGCAAGTCGTCGCTGCTCAAACTGTTGGCCGGACTGTTGCGCCCTGAGTCCGGGCGGATTGGTCTGATGGGGCACGCTTCCACTGATTTGAGTCCGATAGCCGTCGCCAAAATTTTGGCCGTGGTATTGCAGGAACAGGCGCAGATATTTCCATTCACTGTTGCGGAGACCGTCTTGATGGGGCGATTCCCGCATCGACAGGCCGGCTGGTGGAGTCTGGGAGGCGGAGCCGACACGGCGCGCGATCTCGCCAGCGCGCAGCGGGCCATGGCGGAAACGGATGTGGTGTCGTTGGCGGATCGCCCGGTGTCCGAACTCTCCGGCGGGGAGTTGCAGCGGGTCATGATTGCGCGGGCCTTGGCGCAAGAACCCGCCATTCTCCTGTTGGATGAGCCGACGGCTTTTCTCGATATCAATCACCAACTCGACATCTGCGGCCTTATCAGCCGGCTCCGCGATGAACGGCAATTGACGGTGGTGCTGGTTTCCCATGACCTGAATCTCGCGAGCCAATACTGCGATCGCGTGCTGATGTTGAAAGCCGGACGGCTCAGCCATATCGGATCGCCGGCCGAGACGATCAGGCCCGATGTGTTGCAAACCGTCTATGGGTGCAATGTGGTGGTCGATGCGCATCCGCAGACTGGGAAACCACGCGTGACGATGCCGATGAGCAGGCCGTGATATGAAGGCCGGACGAATTGCGCTCTTGCATCTTGAGACGATCCCCGGGGATGTTGAGCGCAATCGATATGTCCTTGTCGAAGCGGTCAAACAAGCCGCATCGGGCGGCGCAGAGTGGATTGTAACTCCGGAACTGGCGGTGTGTGGACTGCAATTTCCACAGGTCATCGGTCTGGACTGGATCGAGCCGCAGCCGGATCGATGGATGCAGCACCTATGCGGACTGATGAAACATTTGAAGCGGACGCTGTTCCTTGGATGTCCCGAACGGGACGGACGCAGGCTCTACAACTCTGTGTTCGTTATCGACGCCGGCGGTGAGATTATTGGCGCGCATCGCAAGATCAATGTGGCGAGCGATTCGATGTCATGGTCCAGCCCAGGCCACGATGCAACGCCGATCGACTGCGATGGGATCAAGGCCGGTTTGCTGGTTTGCAGCGACGCCTATACGCCGAACATTGCCAGGGTTCTGAGATTCAACGGCGCACAATTGTTGCTCTCGCCGTCCTCCTGGGGACCTGGCATTCATGGTCCGAATGGAGAGTGGGAGGATCGGAGTCGTGAAACAGGCCTCCCGTTGATTGTCTGTAACCGGACGGGAGCCGAACTGACGCTCGATTTTTCGAAAGCCCCGAGTCTTGTCGTCAAAAATGGGGACCGACTTTTGTCCCATACGTCGGATCGGTCGGCGATCCTGGCGCTCGACTGGAATTTCAGCAGCATGATGCCGCTGTCGTCCGGCTTCCATGCGGAGTATGCGAAAGCGTGACCAGATGGGGGCTGAGATGGATAGGCAGGCGCCATCGATAACAGTCCATATATCTTGAAGAAATAATGCCGCCAGGGCCATGTCCCCAGCCCGGCTGTTGAAACCAATGGGGGATCGTTCATTTTCAGGAAAGGGCGTTTTGGAGAAACGACGCTGGAGACGGGGAAGATGGTGCAAGTCCATCACGGTGCCGCCACTGTAAGCGGGGAGTAACTCTGCATTATGCCACTGTGCGCTTCGGCGCATGGGAAGGCGCAGGGACACGACGATCCGCAAGTCAGGAAACCCAGCCGGCAGTCGATTCAACTCAACCCTTCGAGCATAAGGGAGGTCGTCATGTTGTGGTGTGTTCGTGTGTGTCGTCTATGGTGGTGTGTCCTTCCCCTGGTTGCGCTGAGCCTTCCCGTCCATGC
>JAOUEB010000300.1 GCA_029858925.1 Nitrospira sp. | reverse complement strand
CAATATGGCGGAGGTCTCCACCTATTTGAAGGTGGGAACCTTGGACATCGTGCTGGAGCTTCTTGAGGCGGGAGCCGAGTTGCCCGTGGTGGATCTCGATGAGCCGGTTCGCGTGTTCAAGCAAGTGTCGCGCGACCTGGATATGAAGGAGACGCTCAAGCTGGCGGGCGGACGTCCGACGACGGCCGTGGCCGTTCAGCGCGCCTATCTCAAGGCTGCCACGAGCTTTTATGCCGCGAACGGTTTCGGTCCTGAGACCCAGGATATTCTGCGCCGCTGGGAGATGGTTCTCGACCGGCTCGATCGTGACCCGCGTTTGCTGGTGAAGGAGTTGGATTGGGTCGCCAAGCGCCATATGATCGAGTCGTACATGGATCGCAAAGGCTGCGGCTGGGACGATCCACGCGCCAAGCTGATGGATCTTCAATACCACGATGTTCGTCCTGAGCGAGGGCTGTTCTATACGTTGGAGCGCGGCCATCATGTCGAGCGGATCGTCGAGGAGGCGGATATTCAACGCGCGGAATTCACGCCACCCCCGGGAACCAGAGCGTATTTCAGAGGCCGCTGCGCGAGCCAGTTCGCCACGGCTCTCTATGGCGCGAGCTGGACGTCGGTGCTGTTTGATGTGGGCAATGCGACGATCAAGAAAGTGCCGTTGATGGACCCCCATCGCGGCACGCATGAGCTGACGAGTGGATTGCTCGATGCGGTCGATTCAGTCGATGCCCTGATTGAAAAGTTGCAGGCCTGATATGCCGATCGGTGAGTCTTCATGAAGCTGCCCTATTTGCCGAATCACGACGAATCCAGCTTTTTCGATTTTGTCTCGAAGCATCACCCTGGGCTGACGCCTGGTGGCCATGGCGCCATGCCGGCCGATCGGTGGGCGGCGTCTGGACCGGTTCAATCGAGTGGACCGATGGCGGTGCCCCATGCGACGACCGTGCTGGCCATTAAGTATCAACAGGGAGTGGTGATTGCGGGCGACCGCCGGGCGACGGAGGGATTCCAGATCGCCGATCGCCGTATTGAGAAAGTCTTCAAGATCGATGAATTCTCCGCCATGGCGATTGCCGGCGCCGCCGGACCCTGCATTGAGATGGCCAGGCTGTTCCAAACCGAGCTGGAGCATTACGAAAAGTTGGAGGGGATGCCGCTTTCCTGCGAGGGAAAAGCCAACAAACTCGGCCAGATGGTGAAAGCCAATCTGCCGATGGTGTTCCAGGGGCTGGTGGTGATGCCGTTGTATGCGGGATATGACCTCAAGCGCGCCGAAGGGCGCATCTTCAAGTACGACCTGGCCGGCGGGCGCTATGAGGAGTCGGATTACCACGCCATTGGATCGGGCGGAAAAGACGCGCGCAACACGATGCGCGAGCATTTCCAGAAAAATCTGTCCGAGCCGGACGCGCTCACATTGGCGCTGACGGCGTTGTACAATGCCGCAGACGACGATGTGGGCACCGGGGGGCCGGATCTCGTTCGAGGGATCTATCCGACGGCCAAGTTCGTCACCGCGCAGGGCATCGCCGATGTGGCCGACGACCGGATCCGTTCCGTCTACGACGGCATGATCGCCGCGCGTCGATCGAGGGAGACGTGACCATGCCGATGCCGTATTACGTGTCTCCCGAACAGATGATGCAGGACAAGGCGGAGTATGCCAAAAAGGGCATCGCCAAAGGCCGGTCCATCATCGCCATGGAGTATGCCGACGGCATCTTGTTGACGGCCGATAATCCCAGCGCGTCTCTGCACAAGGTCTCCGAGATCTACGACTGTATCGCATTCGCCGGGGCCGGCAAGTACAGCGAGTTTGAAAATCTGCGAAAGGCCGGCATTCGGCATGCCGATCTCAAAGGATTCATGTATAGCCGCGAAGACGTGACCGGGCGTTCTCTGGCCAACGGGTATTCCCAGAGCCTCGGGACGATTTTCAGCCAGGAGATGAAACCGCTTGAAGTAGAGATTCTGGTGGTGCAGGTCGGCGTCAACGGTCATCCGAACGAAATCTACCGGATTTCATTTGATGGGAGCATCATCGATGAGAAGAACTTCGCGGTGATCGGAGGAAAATCCGAAGCCGTGCAAACAGTGTTGAAAGAGAAAAGCTCAGACCAAGCCCCTGCGCTGGAGCCGGCGTTGGCCCGCTGCCTTTCGGCGCTCGAACAGACTGCGAATCTCAAGCTATCCCCCGAAGGGCTGGAAGTGGCGGTGTTGGATCGTAACCGCGTCGGCCGGAAATTCCGCCGATTGCCGGTGGGCGAGATCCGCCGGCTCCTCTCTGTCTGAATCTTCCTGTGCCATTCCGTGCCTTCTCTTGAAGACCGCAGCGTGGGCGTGTAATCTGAGTTCAAGCCACCATGGTCCCTCCAGGCCCCTTAAAACAGCGGATCTTCGGTCTCGAAAATGAGTACGGCCTGATTTTCTCGCCGAACGGCCGGATCTATCTGCCGATGGAAAAGGTTCTGGGATATATTTTCGAGGGCCTCATTCCCAACAGCTGGCCGTCGAATGCGTTTCTGGTCAACGGCGCGCGCTTCTATCAGGATACCGGCTGTCATCCGGAATACTCCACGCCCGAATGCGACAACATTCTGGACCTCGTGATCCATGACAAAGCGGGTGAGCGGCTGCTGGAAGCCTGTTTGCCGGCAGCCGAGGAGCGGCTTCGCGAGGAAGGGCTGTCCGGAGAGATTTACATCTTCAAGAACAATACCGACTCCCTGGGCAATACCTACGGTTGCCACGAAAACTTTCTGATGCGGCGCGACGTCGATTTCTGGAAAGTCACGGAGCAGCTGATCCCGTTTTTCGTCACGCGGCAGGTGTTCAGCGGGGCGGGGAAGGTGCTCAAGGTATCCGGCAAGCCGCAGTATTTCATTTCTCAACGGGCGCAGCATATTCACGAAAAGACGTCGTCGTCGACGACGTCCTCGCGCAGCATCATCAACACCCGTGACGAGCCGCATGCAGACGCGGAGCGCTATCGCCGCCTCCACATCATCGTGGGCGATTCCAACATGTCGGAGTTTGCCACCTACCTCAAGGTCGGCACGGCGGCGCTTGTGTTGTCGATGATCGAAGAAGGCTATACGGTCTATGGGATGGAACTGGAGGATCCCGTCAAGGCGATCCGGGAAATTGCGCGCGATTATACCCTCAAGAAAAAAGTGCGGCTTGATGACGGCCGGCAGATGACCGCGATTGAAATTCAGC
>JAOUEB010000297.1 GCA_029858925.1 Nitrospira sp. | reverse complement strand
CGATCTCATCCAGAAACAATGTCCCGCGATGGGACAACTCGAACCGCCCTCGGCGCTGGCGCATGGCGCCGGTGAAGGCGCCCTTCTCGTGGCCGAACAGCTCGGCCTCCAGCAGTGTTTCCGGCAGGGCGGCGCAGCTCACCTTGATCAGCGGAGCGTCCCGCCGCGGACTGTTCTGATGCACCGCGTTCGCCACCAGCTCTTTTCCCGTTCCGCTCTCGCCAAGAATCAGCACCGTCGAGTCGGTCGCCGCCACCAGTTTGATCTTGTCCAACACTGCGCGCATCCGGCTGTTGGCTCCCAGAAGGCCGCCGAAGCAAAACTTGTCTTCCAGTGTCGCCTTGAGATCCTGATTTTCCCGGCGCAACGAGACGACACGGCTGATCCGCTCGACGATCAGCAGCAATTCATCCATCTGAAACGGTTTCGTAAGGTAATCGATCGCGCCCAGCTTCATCGCTCCGACTGCCGTGTCCACCGACCCGTGCGCGGTGATCACCACCACCTCTGTCTCCGGCGCCTTGTCTTTGGCCGCCTTGAGCACGGTTAATCCGTCGGCCCCCGGCAGCCGTAGATCGGTGATCACAAGATCAAACCTCTTCTGCCAGATCGCGTCGATCCCCTCGGTCCCGGAAGCGGCCGCATGCACGTCGTAACCGACAGCCTCCAGCGCGTCCACCATGGACAGCCGCATCAACGGTTCGTCATCGACCAGGAGGATGGCAAGACCCTTCATGACCCCTTCTCCACCAGCGAGAGATCAGGCGACACCGGCAGACACAGGGTAAAGGTTGTCCCTTTGCCGACCTCGCTCTCCACCAGAATTTTCCCGCCATGACGCTCGACGATGCCGAGATTGACGGAGAGCCCCAATCCCGTTCCCTCCCCTTCGCCTTTGGTCGTAAAGAACGGATCGAACACGCGCGGCAGTACGGATGGAGGAATGCCCGACCCTGTATCGCCGACTTCGACCAGGCAGCCCCCTTCGGCCACGAAGGTGCGAATCGTCAACTGCCCGCCGTTCTTCATCGCCTGCACGGCATTCAAAATCAAATTCATCAAGACCTGCTCAATCATATGGCTATCCACCATCACATTCGGCAAACCTTGCCCCAATGCGGTCTCCAGCGTGATCCGATTGGATGTGAACAGATGGGTCGTCAGCACCAATACCTGTTCGACAATCCGATTGATGTCGGCCGGACTGAATTCCGGCTCATGCTGCTGGGAGAAATCGAGCAACTGCCGAACGATTTTTTGCACCCGGCGGACACCGTGCTCCATGGAAGCCCAATATTCCTCCTGGCGGGCCTGGGACAAACCCCCTTTTCGAAGGTTGTAGAGGCAGTTGAGGATCCCGCCGAGCGGATTGTTGATTTCGTGAGCCACGCCGGCCGCCAGTTTCCCGACAGAGGCTAGTTTTTCTGAATTGCGGATTTGTTGCTCCAGTTTTTTCGTCTCTGTCATATCACGCGCAATGCCCAGCACGCCGAGGATCTCCCCCTCGACCCCTTGAAGCGGAGACACGCTGACCATCACCGTACGAATTTCACCCAGCCGGGTCATGACCTCGACCTCATACACCTGCTTGGCGCCGATGTCCAAGGTGCTCTTGAGCCGCCTGCCACGGTGGCGCCGCGACAGCAAAGACAGGTAAGGCCGGCCCAGCAGATCGTCTTTGCGATAGCCCCAGGCGTTGACCTTGCTGTTGACGTAGGTGAAGCGCTGGTCGGTATCGAGCGTATAAATGACATCGTTCGCGTTTTCGAGCAAATTTTCCAAGTACTGTTTTGTTTCTTCGATTTCCCTGGTCCGCTCCCGCACCTTCGCCTCGAGATCTTCGCGGTAGGACTGCAACTGGCGCTCCAATCGCTTTCGGTCCGTAATGTCTCGGAGCTGTACCATGACCAGCGATTGATCGACGCCCCCGACCAGAATCAGGTCCATCTCGACCGGAGTCTCGCGCCCATCGGCGTGAAAGACCGTGATTTCCTGAGTGGACACCTGCTGCCGGCCGGTGCTGATATCGCGCACCCAGCCCACGAATGCGTGGTGATGATTCACCGGCACGACATCGAGCATGCTCCGCCCAATGATACTGGTTCCCGCATGCCCCAACGCCTGTTCTTCCCGCTTGTTGACGGCCACGACCGTCCCCTCGGCATTCACCATAAACACCGAATCGGCGACCAAATCGAAGAGGGCCTTGTACCGAGACTGCGAAGCGGCCAGCTGCTGTGTGCGCTCCGACACCGCCTGTTCCAGCCCGCTGGTATAGCATTGTAGCTCCTGTTCCAATCGGCGCCGCTCCGTGACGTCCCGAACAAACGCGCGTGAATGAATCAACCCGCCACGCGCGTGATCGAACAGCGCCGTGGCATGGATTTCCACATCGACCGGATGACCGTCCTTCGCCAACAGCACCGTATCTATCGACCCCTGCCCCTGCGCGACCAATCGTTCGAGATAATGCAGGACTCGCGATTCCTGCCCGGTCGGGACCAAATCCCACAGCTTGAGCGCCAACATCTCATCGAGCGTATAGCCCAACTTGTCGAGCCCCGTTTTGTTGACGTGGACAAAGCGGCCGCTCCGGTCTAACTGGTAAATCATTTCAGGCGAATGTTCGATCAAGTCTCGATATTTCTCCTCCAGTCGGCGGACGTCTTCCATCCGCTGCTCGATCTGCCCGAACGAACGTTGCAGATTGGACGCCATCTGGTTGAAGGCCTGAGCCAGCCCTTCGATCTCGTCTCCGGTGTTCAACTCCAGCCGTTGCTCCAGCCGGCCACTTCCGATCTCTTGAACGCCATCGTGCAACACACGAAGCGGTTCGGCGATGCGCCGGGCAGCAAGCACTCCCGCTCCGCAGAGCATTCCCACGACCAGCAGCCCGCCCGCCAGAACTTTGGCCATCAGCCCGCCGAGCGGACCGAATGTTTCATTCGGGTCCTGTCGCACGACGGTAATCCACTGTTTTCCACCGATACTCCCAGGAGCAAGCCCATCAGTGAACCGCACCGGGGCGAAACCGATCAAGGCATCCTTGCTTCCGTGCGAATCATCGGCGGCAGCGGCCCATCCGGATTTCAGCGCGCCCAGCAGACTGCTCAATTCGGCATTCACGGAATGTGCTTCCGGCGCCAACACCGGGCACATCACAACGGCGCCGTCCGAGCTGAACAGCATGGCGTGGCCGGTCTCGCCTACCGACACGTCGGCGATGGACTGAAATACCATATCGCG
>JAOUEB010000298.1 GCA_029858925.1 Nitrospira sp. | reverse complement strand
TCCTGCCTGTCGAACCCGGTTGATCGTTTCGCCTGAGAGACAGGTGGGATCGACCTCCGAACATTTGAAATATTTGTACCAATCCGTGGATTCGTTCACCAGCCCGCGTTTTACATATTCCTGCCACAACGGCGTGCCCCGATAGACACAGAGCCGGTTGAACCCGAAGGTATCGAGCGGGAGCGCCGACGCGAAGTCGAAGGTCGCCTCCATATCCTCGATCGTCTCGTCCGGATTCCCCACCGTGAAGAAGCCGTGGACGATCTCAATCCCGGCCTTCTTCGCATTCTTGACCGCCGTCGTTACTTGAGCCAGCGTCTGTTCCTTCTTCAATCGATCGAGAATCTTCTGGCTGCCGCTCTCGATGCCGAACATCATGGCGCGGCAATTGGCCTTCGCCATGGCGGGGAAGAGATGCTGGGCGACCGAATCCACACGCCCCTCGATGCCCCACCGGATCGTGAGCTTTTCCTCCATGATGCCGTTGCAAATCGCCTCAATCCGCTTGGGCTGAAGCAGAAAATGATCGTCGACAAATCCGACGGACTTATAGCCCAGCCCTTCAAGATATTTGAGCTCCGCGACCACATGCTGTGGGCTGCGGGCTCGCCACTTCCCCTCGTTGAAGATCGGGATGTCACAGAAGATACAGGGCCAGGGACAGCCCCGCGAGGTCTGCATCGTCGTGAACCGGTCCATTGAGAGCACCACTGGCACGTCCAGCGGCATGGACTCGATATAGTCGAGCTTCAGGCTCTCGCGATCTGGGAAAGGCCATTGATCCAGCTGTCGCTCCATGACGCGGTTGGCATTGTGGACGACCTGTCCGTTCTTCATCCATGTCAGACTTGCGACAGCTTGCGGGTTCTCGAAATTTTCCAGCAGATCGAGCAGTAACTGCTCCCCGTCGCCGCGGCACACAAAATCGACTTCAGGACATTGCAATTTCACCAAGGGGGCATTCAGGCTGGCAAACACACCGCCGAACGCGAGCTTCACTTTCTGATTGGTCGCGCGGATCTCCCGTGCCAGCATCTTGGCGTAGGGATAGCTGGTGGTACTCAGAAAACTGAGGCCAACGAGATCCGGTTGCTCTCGATTGATCCGGTCGATGATGACTTGGTTCGGGGTGTCGGGATTGGCCTGATCGAACATTACGCATTCGTGCCCTGCCTGCTTGATGACGGACGACAGCGACATGATGCCGATGGGAGGGAACCCCATCACGCGAACATTGCCGTTCGTGGCGCGTGTTTTGGCCGGAAGCGCGTAGAATTGTGGATCGCGAATGTGGATGAGGAAAACTCGCACACGGACTCCTTGATCGGATCTCGACCAAAACCGGAGAGAATGTTGACGGAGTGAGTGACGGAGTGAGTGAAACGAGGGAAGCAACCGAGTGAACTGAGACGATGCTTGCAACGTACCATGCGTATGGTGCTCTGTCAACGACATGGAGGGATGGCACGGAGTGGTGATCGATCGATAGTGATGAGCAGCGGTGCATCGCGAGTTGTTCCGGCTAGGATACTCCGCAGGCGGAACTGCTCGTTGTTGTTGTGAAGTCAGCTTCCAATGCGAGTGCAGACGTTGCCGTCATTATGCGGATGATTCCGGCAGCGCGGATCCTCGGACTTTGCCGATCAGCACATACAGAGTCGTAATTCCCAGGATGCTACCCAGCACCAGAGGCACCGCCCACAACTGCCACCAGGGGGCGTCGGGCGACACCGCGTAGGAGCGCGGCCAGGCGATGTTAATGAGTTCAAACAGCGACCAGTGAAACGCAATTACATTGATCAGTAATCCCCACCGGCCCAGGTTCAATTGGCCATGCGCTGGATTCCAGCGTCCCGTCAGGCGGGCATAGAGTCCGACCCCCGTCGTCATGGTGAACATCGCGTAGAGGCCGCCCGTGCCGAAGGCAATGATCGTGGCCACCGCCTGGTCATTCACTCCTAGCAAGAGCCCAATTCCAGCCCATAGCACGGTAAACAAAATGGCTGGTCGTGGTGTGCCGTCCACGGCAATCTGGCTCAGCACTCTGGGCATGTTGCCTTCGCGGGCTATGGAATAGACGATGCGCGACACGTAGTTGACGACAGAGGCGCCACAGGCCAGAAACGACACCATGACGATCGCCAAGAACGGCTTCTCGGCCCAGGCGCCGAAACTGCTGACGATAACGGGTGTGACAGGGTCAGATGAAACACTTGTATTTGCCAGTGCCGAGCGGTCGAAGCTCAGTGTCAGCGCAGCGGAATTGAACATGACGACACTTCCCACCATGCAGAGAGAAAAGAAGATCGCCCGAGGCACCACTCGCTTGGGCTCCAGGGTTTCTTCGGCGATGGTGGAACAGGCATCGAAGCCGATGAAGGCCCATCCGGCAATGGCCAGTGCGGCGAGAAACGCGGCTGTCGGTCCGGGAGCGGTCCCCGTTCCCATGTGCTGGAACAGTTCTGAAAACTCATGCTGTCGAAAGAAGAGAAACAAGAGCAGCGCGACACCGAAAGAGCCGATCATTTCGGCGTACACCCCCATCGACAGAGTTACCGTGAAGACGTTGACCCGAGCCAGGTTGAGCAACGTGCAGATCACCAGAAACACCGCGCCCCAGAGCACGAGCGTAATCCCGCTCCCGCTCGATGATCCGAAGAAAATGGAGAGCCAGATTCCACCGGTATAGGCGGTGGTGGTCAGCATGGCGATGGTAGAACTCACGTAGATGGCGCCGGCGAATTGTCCCGTCACAGGCCCTCCCAGGTGGTGAGCCCATTTATAGGCGCCTCCCGCGATCGGAAACTGGGAAGCCAGTTCGGCATAGACCGTGGCCACCAGTAATTGCATGATGAGGCAGAGAGCCAGTGCGACAAACCATCCGCCTCCCGTGACTGCCGTCTGCACCCCCATGATGGCGTAGAGCCCTACGACCGGGGACACCATGGCAAAGCCGAGAGTGAGGCTGTTCCAAAGACTCAAGTGGCGATGCAGTGTCGCGCCGGCGATCGCGGGGGTGGCAGGAGGATTCGTATCGAGGCTTTTCTCGGTTACCACGGTGTTCCGCTCTAACCCGCATTATTCATGAGCACTTCTGCTGCAATCGCGGATTCGCTGCTGCGACACGCCTTCGGCGGGCAGGCTCGCCGCTCGCCCCCTCAACGTACTGCACGAGTACGCATCGGGGTCTCACGGCTCCGCGTGCCCGTCTCGCTACGCGACTGCGCGATTTCGCGACGAACCGTC